>JBEBXF010000097.1:0-9614 GCA_040391725.1 Eoetvoesiella caeni
GCCACCAGCAGCGCCGCCGTGCCGGCTTCTCCGGCCGTGACCAGGAAGCGGTGCAATACGTTTTCTTCCAGGATGATGCGCTGGAAGGCCAGCAGCACTTCGGACGGCCTGGGCATCAGGTAGGGATTGATGACGGCCGTGCGCACCAGGACTTCAACAATGACGACGAGCAGCAGCAATACCAGGGCGCCGGTCAGTTCCGGGCCGTATCGGCCGCGTAACGTGTGGTGTCGCGGCATCTCAGGCTCCTTGTCGCGAGTGGCTTTCGGCTTCCTGCATGCCGCGGCTGGCCTCTTCGCGCAGATCCGCCCAGATTTCCGCGACGTATCGGCCGAATACGTCGCTGCTCAGCATTTCGGAGGTGCGGGGGCGGGGCAGATCGATAGGCACGATGCGCTTGATGCGGCCGGGCCGGTAGGTCATGATGAGAACGCGATCGGAAAGCTGCACCGCCTCGGTGATGTTGTGGGTGATCAGCAGCACTGTTTGTTTGAGTTCCTGCTGTATTTGCAGAACCTTGTCGCCCAGCAGCAGCCGGGTCTGTTCGTCCAGCGCCGCGAACGGTTCGTCCATCAACAGCAGCTTGGGTTCGTGGGCCAGGGTGCGCGCAATCGAAACCCGCTGGCGCATGCCCCCCGAAAGCTCGGTGGGGTAGCGGCGTTCGAAGCCCGCCAGCCCGACCAGGCGCACGAACTGCTGCGCTTTTTCCAGGCGCTCGTTCTTGGGCACGCCTTGCAGCTCCAGCGGGAACGCCACGTTTTCGAGCACGGTGCGCCAGGGGAATGTGGCGTCTTCCTGGAACACCATGCCGATTGCGGGATGGGGGCCGTCGATGGGGTCCCCTTCGATACGGATGCTGCCTTCTCCCATCGACAGCAGTCCGCCGATAAGATTGAACAAGGTGGATTTGCCGCAGCCGGAGGGTCCGATGACCGACACGAATTCGTTTTCGTTGACGGAGAACGAAATATCATCGACGGCAATGACCGAGCCTTCAGCCGTGTCGAAATGCCTGCCAACTTTATCGGCCACCAGGATGGGTTTGCCATGGGTGTCGGTGGCGGGTGAAGCGGGCGCGGGTTGTCCTGTCACGAGTCGTTCCTCTGTGTAAAGGTGGAGGTGTGAGCGATGCCGCCGATAAGGGCGGTGCCGGGGCTATTGGGGATTGCTCCGCCGCGGCGCTCGGCGCAAGGCCGGACGCGCGTCGACGGCGAGGCCGTGGGCGTGATGTTTGGGGGATTGGTGCTGCAGGGTTGCTGCATGGGGCGGCTACAGCGCTAGGAATTCCACTGCGCAAAGCCCTGCCATGACAGGGATGGTGGCCGGTCGGAACCGGCCGGGAAACTCCGGCGATCGCCACGGCTGGTGGCGGCGTACGGCGTGTTCTTCATTCGTATAGTCTCCTCTTTGTAGAGTGGCGCCAGCGGCCGGATCCGACGTATCGGCCCGATTCTCTGTCTGGACGCTTGCGTCAACTATAGCGCCGAATGCCCCGGATTTGGGAAAAAAATACCGTGCTCAAAATAATAATCCGCTCTGATAAGCAAGCGGTTGACGAAAACGACGGGCATGACGCACAAGCCCCCGGTGTTACGCGGGGGCTTGTGCGTGGCGCGGCTTGATGCCGCAAAGCGCGGGATTGGCGCTTGGTCTTAGCGAGAGAGTACCGCCGATACCGAGGCTTCGCTGGTCAGCATCAGGAACGTCAGGGTTTCGTACAGATAAAGGCGCACTACCTTGTCGGTGTGGCTTTGGTAGCCGATGGACAGATCCTGGCCAAGGTGCAGCTCGAAGTCGCCGCCGCGCGTGGACAATACGCAGCCGCCATCGATGGCCGGCGCCCAGATGATCTCGCCATTGACGATGCGCTTGATATGCTCCATGACGGGGTAGCCCTGGTCGTTGGTTTCGCTGAGCGCGGTATAGGCGTCGGCGCCCAGCAGTACCGAATAAGGGCCGTCCACGCCAGCCAGCCGCAGTTGCTCGAGCGCATTGCTGATGGCGGCCGGATAGTGGGTGGTGTCGGTCGGCAGCTTGACTTGGGGGTTCGACGAGCCTTCGCGGATACCCGTGATGCCCGCCGCTTTATAGCCGTTGAAAATTGCGCGGTCTTCGGCGTAGGCAAGCTTCTTTGCCGCGTCTTTCGCGGGTTGCCAGTCGGAGTCGTTCGAGCCGCGCTCGACATCGTCGATGGCGTCGCGCTGCAGTTCGAAGGGGACGGTCAGCTCGACGATGGACTTGACTTCGCGCAGCTTTGCATTGACGCCGTCCTGCGGCGCTGCGATGGCGCGCCGGTGTCCGGTGCCCACGCTGGACAGAACGGTTCCGCCGGGCTCCTTGACGTCCACCACGCGCCGGCCCGCGACCGAACGCTTGAAGGTGCGCGCCACTTCTTCTTCGATTTGCGACCAGGCGGAGCTGGAGATCGGGGCGAGGTCACGGTGCAGATTATTCATGTTGCGGGATTCCTTTAAGAGAGCCGATGTTCAGCGATCCGGGGTTGCGCGGTTCGCCGGGCGAAGAGGGAGTGGATGGGGCGGCGGGTTGCGGATTGCCTTCCGCCAGTGCTTCCAGCAAGTCGGCCGACGGGACGAAAAAGAGGCCTCCGGTGACGGCCCGGCTGAAGTCGAGCAGCCGATCGTAGTTGCCCGGGGGTCTGCCGATGAACATGTTCTCGAGCATTTGCTCGATGGGCGCGGGCGAGCTTGCGTAGCCGATGAAGTACGTGCCGAATTCTCCGGAGCCAGGGCGGCCGAAGGGCATATTGTCGCGCAGGATCTGGATTTCCTGGCCGTTCTCGACCAGCGTGGTCAGCGAGCTGTGCGACGAGGACGGTTTGACGGCTTCGTCGAGCTCGATGTCGGACAGCTTGGTGCGGCCGATGATGCCCTCTTGCGTTTCGACGGGCAGCGCATTCCAGCCGGCCATGTCGTGCAGGTACTTTTGCACGATTACATAGCCGCCGCTCGCGAATGTCGGATCTTCGTCGCCGATGAGGGTGGAGTCGAAGGCCGCGCGGCCTGCCGGGTTCTCGGTGCCGTCGACGAAACCCACCATGCTGCGCTGGTCGAAATAGCGAAAGCCGTGAACCTCGTCCACCACGGAAATCGCGTCGTCGAGCCGGCCTACGAGTTGTGTGGCGAGCTCGAAGCAAAGATCCATGTGGTCGGCGCGGATGTGCAGCAGAATATCGCCGGGCGTTGCGACCGCTACCCGGTCGCCCGAGCCGATCTCGCGAAACGGATGCAGTTCAGCCGGGCGTGGATCGCCGAACAGCGTGTCCCATGCGGCGGAGCCAAAGCCGCAGACACAGGACAAATTGCCGTCGGGAACGCGCTTGCCGACCGAGCGGACGAGCGCGGCGACATCGCCGCACCAGGCGCGCACGGCCTCGGCGGCGCTGGCATCGGGGTTGAGCGTGGCAACGATGAATATCGCACTGCGCGTTGCCGGGCCGACTATGGCTTGGGGTTCTGGAGTGGAATCAGGCATTGGATCGAGTGTTAGGGGTTTGTTTTGCGGTTTCTGATAATGATAGGACAAAATTGCCTGATGCGAGATGGCCGTTCCTCGCCGCGCCAACAAAAAGCCTGGGTGATGTGGGTGTCTATGGACACAATGGCCAAAATCTTCTCCGCCACGCAAATAAAAAGCCGCCCATTTGGGCGGCTCAGTTCGCACGTAAGTGCTTGATTCGTTGGCGGACAGGGTGAGATTCGAACTCACGATACGGGAGAACCGTATACCGGATTTCGAGTCCGGCGCATTCGACCACTCTGCCACCTGTCCGTTTTTCAATAGGTCGTTTGCTAATGAAGTCCGCTATTCTACCAAGGAATTTCTTCTCTTGCATAATCATGCTGTCGCAAGTCTGAAACGGCGGCCGCGCTCGTCAACGGGGCCGGGTCTGGTTTATTCTTGCAGTTGGGGTTGAGCAACCAATACCGCGCCCGCCGGTTGCCGGGCGCGGTCTGAAACAAGGAACATTATGCTTACTGGTAAACGTGCGGTTATTACGGGTTCCACCAGCGGTATCGGCATGGGCATTGCCCGCGAGCTGGCGGCCAATGGGGCCGATGTGGTCATCAACGGGTTCGGCGATGCCGAAGCCATCGAAAAAGAACGGGTCAATATCGAGCTGGAATACGCGGTCAAGGCACATTACATCAATGCCGATCTCACCAATGCCAAGGCAACGCGCGCTTTCATCGAGCAGGCGGTCAAGGCGCTGGGCGGCATCGACATCCTGGTCAACAACGCCGGCATTCAGCACACCGACCTGATCGAAGACTTTCCCATCGATCGCTGGGACATGATCATCGCCCTCAATCTTTCGGCGGTCTTCCATGGCACGGCGGCGGCGCTGCCCCACATGAAAAAGCAGGGCTGGGGGCGCATCATCAATATTGCATCGGCGCACGGCCTGGTAGCCTCCGCCAACAAATCCGCCTACGTGGCGGCCAAGCACGGCGTGGTGGGCCTTACCAAGGTCACGGCGCTGGAAAACGCCGGCAACGGCGTGACCGCCAACGCCATCTGTCCCGGCTGGGTGCGCACGCCCCTGGTCGAGCAGCAGATCCAGGCCATCGCCGCCGAGCAGAAGATCAGCATCGACGAGGCCGCCAAGTCCTTGCTGGCTGAAAAACAGCCGTCGCTGCAGTTCGTCACGCCCAAGCAGTTGGGCGGCGCCGCGGTTTTCCTGGCCTCGGACGCGGCCGAGCAGATGACCGGCACGACATTGTCGATAGACGGCGGCTGGACGGCCCGCTGACCTGCGCGTGAAGGCGGGCGGCGGGGCGTGGCTGCCGCGAACGCGGCGGGGCGGCCGGTTCGTCATATACTTGGCGGTGTCTCGAAGGCGGCTTTGCCGGCCTTCGGCCATGCTTGTCTGGCGCGGCCTTGCCGCCCATGGATCATGAAAGGATGAATGATGTTGTTGCTATTGTCTCCGGCGAAAAAGCTGGATTACGACACCCCGGTTCGATCCACGCTGCATACGCAGCCTTTGTTCGTCGACGAAGCCGCCAAGCTCATCAAGGTGCTGAAAAAGAAATCGGCCAGCGAAGTGGCCGACCTGATGAACCTGAGCGATGCGCTCGCCAAGCTGAATGTGGAACGCTACGCGGCATGGGTTCCTCGCTTTGACCAAACCAATTCCCGCCAGGCCATCCTGGCTTTCAATGGCGACGTCTACGAAGGCCTGGACGCGCCGTCCCTGTCGGACAAGCAGCTTGAATGGGCGCAGGAGCACATCGTCATGCTCAGCGGCCTCTATGGCGCGCTGCGTCCGCTCGATCTCATGCAGCCCTATCGCCTGGAAATGGGCACCCGCCTTGCAACCGGGCGCGGCAAGAACCTGTACGAGTACTGGGGCGGCCGGATCGCCGATTACTTGAATCAGCGTCTCGACGGCGAGAAGCATCCCATCGTGCTGAACCTGGCCTCCGAAGAGTATTTCAAGTCGGTCGATCTGGGCGTGCTGAAAGCCCAGGTGGTGCAGTGCGTCTTCCAGGACTACAAGAATGGCGCATGGAAGATAATCAGCTTTCACGCCAAGCGGGCGCGCGGCCTCATGGCGCGTTACGTCATCGAGCACAAGATCAGCCGCGTCCAGGCGCTGCAGGGCTTTGATTCCGAAGGCTATGTCTATGCTCCGGACGTTTCCACCGACCTGAAACTGGTGTTCAGGCGCAAGCAGGCCTGATGCGTGGATTGGCGTCGCCTATTGCGCGGCCGATTTTTCGGGCTTGATGCGGCCCAGCCTGGGCATCGGCAGCGGCGGTTCCAGGCCGCGCATTTCCTGGCGTATGAGTTGCGCGGCCTTGACCATTTGCCGCAAGGGGTAGGCCAGGGTGGCCAGGTCGCCTTCGGTTTCGATGGAGACGGGGGGCGTGGCGTCCTGGTCGCGCAATAGCGCATCGATGGCGTCGAGCGATTGCTGCACGCCCTGCGGCACTTCGGGAAGAGCGGCCAGCAAGGGAACGGCCGCGCTGATTTGCGACGACAGAACATGGAACTGGATCAGCAAGTGATTCAGTTCGGGCACATGCTTTTGCCGGCTGACGGGCTCGGCCATCATTCGGTAGAACGCCGAGGCGTAGTTTCCAAAAGAAATGTAGCTGCTCTTGCGGGCCAGGCGCCAGGCCAGCTCGGCTTCGTGTTGCTCGGCGGTCAGTCTTTCCCGTTCCGCGGCGGGCGCGTCCTTGGCTTGCGCGAGCTGACGGCTTAGCGCCGCATAGTGCAGGCCGCTTGCCAGGAAGCGCTGGCTGGCGTTGCGGGCCGCCTTGGCCAGCGACCCCATGAATCCGTATTCCCACCAAGGCAGGATATAACTGCACAGCAATGCCAGGATGCAGCCTATTACCGTGTCCACCAGCCGTTCGCCGATGACGAAGCTGGAGCCTGGCGTTATCAAGTGGAACACCAACAGAATATAGATGGTGTTGAAGACGGCGGCGGCCATGTAGTTGACCTGGATCAGGCTGTAGCCCAGGACGCATGCGACGACCAGCACGGCGAAATCGACGTCGGGGTTGTGATTGAGGTTGAACAGCAGCAATGTGAGCACGCAGCCGATCAAGGTGCCCATCAGGCGCCAGCCGTTGCGCTGGCGCGTCAAGGCATAGCCTGGCTTGAGGATGATGATGATGGTCAGGATGATCCAGTAGCCGTGCGAACTGGTCGCATGGCCATCCCCTTCGCGGGCCACGAAATACGAAAGCGCGGCCGAGGTGGCCAGGGCCAGGAGGCTGGCGATGGCCACGCGCGCGGCATACCGGAAGTGCGGGGAGTCCAGCCGCAGATTGCTGGTGATCATGCCCAAGCGTATTTCGCTGCGCGACAGGAAGCGGTTCAAGGCTTTTTCCAGCCGCAGGTCGACCAGTTCCGAGGCATCGGCCTTGCGCGTGTGTTCCGCCATGCGTTCGACGATGTTCGCGCAATTGCGCAGGCGGCGCAGAATCTGCACCAGCAGGGCGTAGACCTCTGGTTCGGCCTGGGCGAATCCGTTCTTGCGGTATTGATCCAGCTCGAACTCGATGGCGCGCAGCTCCGCCTTGGCGCTGTTGCGTTCCAGGGTTTTCTGGTTGCGCGAAACGTTCAGCGCGATCTTGTTGATGTTGTCGGACAGCTTGAACAAGGTGTCCCGGGCGAAAATCAGGACATCGCTATCGGGCAGGTTGCGGCGCAGCGTGGCGTAGTCGGTATGGGTGGCGACCAGCGAGTCGAGCATGGAAACCATGTCGATGAATATGTTCAGCGCCGTATAGCGGCGGGTGTCCGAGCGCTTGCGCCCGGTGGGCTGTTCACGAAGCACGGTATTGCGGGCGGCCTGGTGTTGTTCGGTCATGTCCGCCTGGGTGCGGATGAGATCGCGGTAACAGGCTTCCAGGTCAGTGTTGACGTCGTAGAAACGCGCGCGCGCCGCCAGGTAATCGGCCGTGGCGAACAGGGCGACCGAAAGCGCCTGCTGCTCTTCGCGGTGCCACAGCAGGCGGTGGGCCAGGCAGCTGTATAGAAAATAGAACAAGCCGCCCAGGAACGACGAGACGGCATAGACCAGCACGGCATGCGGCGCCATGGGCGTGCGCAGCGTCAGCGTCATGACGAGCAGGCAGGCGAAGGCCATCAGGCCGCCTTGCTTGCCGTATACCGTCAGCATGGAAAAGACAAAGCACAAAACAGGAACGACGACCCAGATGAGGACGGTATGCGCCGTGGCCAGGCCTGTTGCGGTTGCCGTCAGCGTTCCCAGCAGAATCGCCACCAGCATCAGGTTGATGCTGTTGCGGCGCGGACCGCCCGGCTGATCGATGACGGCCACGCAGGCTGCGCCAATGGAGGCGACCATGCCCGCGCTGTACAGCTGGAAGAGGCTGATCAGGACGATCGCGGGCAGCAGAACCCCGACAGCCTGGCGCAAGCCGCCGAAGAAATAATGGCTGTAGAAGAAACGCTGTAGCTGGGGGAAGCGTGAGGCCAGGAATGCCATCGATTGCCTAAGTTTTAAGGACGATCCGAGGTCGATTTGATTCTGATGGTGCAACGCGGTAAAGTATACGATTGATCGGCCGGATTATCTACGGCCGGTCTTTTCAAGGATCGTTTGCCGGGCTTATCCGCCCGGCTATTTGCGCCTTCTACTACTTTCTGCCCGCCGTTCCACAAGCGTGTGATGCCGCACCGTACCTTTCTACCACCCGCGTTACAAAAGAACGCACCTACTGCCTTTAGGCGAGTGAGTTCAGGGGCGGCAAGGTGTCCGGGTGGACTGGTTCCGTGAACCACGAAACGCCGGGTCATGTTGTTGCAACCGGTGCAGCTCGGGCCTGTTGGGGCCGAGCCGGAATGTTCGTACCGGTTACGAAAGGAATACAACATGGAACTCAATGGCTCCGAAATAGTCGTCCAGTGCCTGGCCGAGCAGGGTGTCGACCACGTTTTTGGTTACCCCGGCGGCGCGGTGCTTTACATTTACGACGCCATCTACAAGCAAGACAAATTCAAGCATATCCTGGTGCGCCACGAACAGGCCGCCGTGCATGCCGCCGACGCCTACTCGCGTTCGTCCAACAAGGTCGGCGTGGCGCTGGTGACCAGCGGGCCCGGCCTGACCAATGCCGTCACCGGCATCGCCACGGCGTATATGGATTCCATTCCGCTGGTCGTCATCAGCGGCCAGGTGCCCAGCACGTCCATCGGCGAAGACGCCTTCCAGGAATGCGACGCCGTGGGCATTACCCGCCCCTGCGTCAAGCATAATTTTCTGGTGCGCGATGTCAAGGATCTGGCGGAAACCATGCGCCGCGCCTTCTACATCGCCACATCCGGCCGTCCCGGTCCGGTTCTGGTCGATATCCCCAAAGACATTTCCATCGCCACCTGCAAGTTCACGCCGGCGCGCGGCGAAGTGAGCATGCGTTCGTACGCGCCTGTTGTCAAAGGCCATCAGGGGCAGATCAAGAAAGCGGTGCAGATGCTGCGCGCGGCCGAACGGCCCATGATCTATTCGGGCGGCGGTGTGGTGCTCTCCGACGCCTCGGCCGAGCTGCGCCAACTGGTCGACCTGGTCGGCGCGCCGTGCACCAACACGCTGATGGGCCTTGGCGCCTACCCGGCCAGCAGCGATCGTTTCATGGGCATGCCCGGCATGCACGGCACCTACGAAGCCAACCTGGCCATGCAGAATTGCGATGTCCTGATTGCCGTGGGGGCCCGCTTCGACGATCGCGTCATCGGCAATCCCAAGCATTTCGCCCAGAACCAGCGCAAGATCATCCACATCGATATCGACCCCTCGTCGATTTCCAAGCGCGTGCGCGTCGATGTCCCCATCGTGGGCAATGTCAAGGATGTATTGCAGGAGCTCAACGCCCTGTACGCGCAGTCGCTGGCCGAAACGCCGGCCAACCCCGAGAGGCTGGCCAAGTGGTGGCAGCAGATCGACGCCTGGCGCGGCAAAGAGTGCCTCAAGTACGAGCACTCCGACACCCTGATCAAGCCGCAGTTCGTCGTTGAAAAACTGTGGGAAGTCACGGGCGGCAATGCGTTCGTCGCCTCCGACGTCGGCCAGCACCAGATGTGGGCCGCGCAGTACTACCGTTTCGACGAGCCGC
>JBEBXF010000098.1:0-9586 GCA_040391725.1 Eoetvoesiella caeni
CCAGGTCTTTGAGCTCGTCGCGGGTCATGGGGCCGGTGGTGTCCTGGCTGCCGACGGAGGTCATGCGCGGCTCGCAATAGGTGCCGGGGCGCACGCCCTTGCCTTCGGGAAGGCCGCAGGCGCGGCCGACCATTTTCTGGGCCAGCGAATAGCCTTTGCCGGAATCGGCGGGGGCCTGGGGCAGGCGGAACAGCGTGGAAGGAGGCAGGCCCAGCGCTTCGCGGGCCTTGGCGGTGAGGCCGCGGCCGATGATCAGCGGAATGCGGCCGCCGGCGCGGACTTCGTCGAACAGGACGTCGGACTTGATGGTGAATTCGGCGATGACCTTGCCGTCCTTGAGGGCCTTGCCCTCGTAGGGGCGCAGTTCGACCACGTCGCCCATTTCCATTTTGGAAACATCCAGTTCGATGGGCAGCGCGCCCGAGTCTTCCATGGTGTTGTAGAAGATGGGGGCGATTTTATTGCCCAGGCAGACGCCGCCGAAGCGCTTGTTGGGCACGTAGGGGATGTCTTCGCCGGTGAACCACAGCACCGAGTTGGTGGCGGACTTGCGGCTGGAGCCTGTGCCGACCACATCGCCCACGTAAGCGACGAGATGGCCTTTTTCCTTGAGCGACTCGATGAAGGCGACCGGGCCGCGCTTGCCGTCTTCTTCGGGCTGGAACGCCGCGCCTTCGCGCTTGTTCTTGAGCATGGCCAGGGCGTGCAGGGGGATGTCCGGACGGGTGGTGGCGTCGGGAGCGGGCGACAGGTCGTCGGTATTGGTTTCGCCGGAGACCTTGAAAACGGTGATGGTCAGGCTTTCGGGGACTTCGGGACGGCTGGTGAACCATTCGGCGTCGGCCCAGCTTTGCAGAATGCCTTTGGCGTGGGTATTGCCCTTGTCGGCCTTTTCCTTGACGTCGTGAAAGGCGTCGAACATGAGCAGGGTGCTTTTAAGGCCCTGGGCCGCGGTGCCGGCCAGTTCGGCGTTGTCGAGCAGTTCGATGAGGGGGCTGATGTTATAGCCGCCCAGCATGGTGCCGAGCAGTTCGGTGGCTTTCTTGCCGTCGATGAGGGAACAGGTTTCGGAGCCGAAGGCGAGGGCGGCCAGGTACGAGGCCTTGACCTTGGCGGCGTCGTCGACGCCGGCCGGCACGCGGTGCGTGAGCAGGTCGAGCAGGAACGCTTCTTCGCCCGCGGGCGGGTTTTTAAGCAGCTCGATGAGGTCGGCGGTTTGCTTTGCCGAGAGGGGAAGAGGGGGAATGCCTAACGCAGCGCGTTCGGCAACATGTTGGCGATAGGTATCCAGCATATGACGTGCCTTTTTGAGTCCGGTATTGAAGGAGTGTTATTGAGCTCAATTGTAAGGGCTGGAGGGGTTTGAGGCAAATGTCTTATATCTTATATAAGACTTGACGGGGCGTTATGAATGCTCGGCGGCTTCAGGGCTCCGCGCTTCGGGCGGGGGCCGTTGTTGACTGCGCTTATTCCGAAGCCTTGAGAATTCTTCTCCGCAGCGAAAGCAAATGCGCTCTCATGGCTGCGCGCGCTTCCTGCGGGTTTTTATTGACGATGGCTTCGAGAATGTCTTCGTGTTCGCGCTGCGTCAGCACCAGCCCGTCTTCCGGCATGACGCGCAAATGCCACATCAGGTTCGAGCGTTCGTGCAAGGGACGCTGGACGTCGGCGAGGAATTTGTTGTTCGCCGCGGTGGCGATCAACGAGTGGAAGGCGTGGTCGATCTGGCTGAACGCTTCGCGTTTGGTCTGGCTGGTCAAGGCTTTGGATTGGTTCAGCAGGTTCTTGAGCGTGGCCAGTTGCGTGGCCGTGGCGCGTTCGGCGGCCAGCGCCACCACCTCGGGCTCCATGGCCAGGCGGGCTTCTATCAGTTCAAGGATGTCGTGCAGGGAATCGAAGCGAACCAACAGGCCCTTGCGGGGAATGATTTCGATAAGCCCCTCGGCCCGCAGCCGATGAATGGCTTGGTGCACCGGCATGCGACCGATGCCCGTCATCGCGCATAAGTCGGATTCGTTGAGAAACAGGCCCGGCCGCAGCTCCAGCGACAGGATTTTGTCCTTGATTTGCAGATAAGCTTGTTCGGTCAGCGAGAGAGTCTTTGCAGCGGGAGCGGCCTTGGATGCGGATTTTCTGGGAGCCATGCGTTTCACTTAACCATTTGTTTCGTTCAATTATGTTGCCTTTTGCGGGGGCTGGGGGCGCCCCATGGGGAAAGGCCAGTCCGATCCATAAAGTATATGGTCTGCGCCAAAGATGGATTTGGCCAGTGCCAGAGCGCTGTCGTCGTGCGCGATGTCGTCGGTGTAAAAGCGTCGGGCCGCTTGCAGGGGTGTCTCAGTGTGATCGGCGTCGATGCCGGGGCGCCGGGTCAGGAATCCTCGTTCCAGCCGGCCGCAGATGCAGGGCAGGACACCCCCCGCGTGCGCCAGGCAAAACTGGATGTTGCTGTATCGGCTTGGAACATTGGCCATGATCAGGTGCGCGGCGGCGACGCCGGTTTCGTATGGATTACCCAACAGGTTTTCCAGATAGAAGGCCGAGAGCCTGGGGTCGGCGCAGGCGCCAGGATGGATGAACACAAAGGTTTTTTTCTGGTCGAGGGCCTCCCACAGGGGCTGGTACGCGGGTTGCGAATAGATGATGCCGGGGTGCCCGCCCGCAGCCAGGGCGATGCCGGCGTATTGATTGTCCAGGTATTCCTGGGTAAGCCTGGGGATCAGGCCCGGGTGTTCCAGCGGAATATAAAACAGCGCTCCAAACCGCGCGTTGTACTGATGCGCGACGCTCAGCAGTTCCTGGTTGACATAGTTTGCCCATTGCAGCGCGGCGCTGGAGTCGAGTTTCTGGCGGTACAAGGGGGGCGGAATGGAAATCAGCGCGCGCTGTATTTGATGCTGATCCATCCAGTCGATCAGGCGTCGGGGGTGGAATAGGTCTTTCATTCCCACCGTGCGGCCGTCAAGGACAAGTTCCTGTAGTTGCTCCGACCACGAGACCCCTTGCAACTGCGCAAGCTTCAAGGGATTGATGGGAGCGAGGTGGGCATGGACATCCAGGTCGATCATAAGCGCACCCGGCTTTTATCTGGGTTCATGGTTGGCGTTCATTTCGTTGGACCAGAACTCCGGCGCCCAGCTGGGCCAGATATAAGGCAGGTCTTGCCAGTCTTTGGCTTGCCAGGCATTGCTGATCTTGTCCATATCGGCGTAGTATTCGACCCAGCTTCCCCAGGGATCCCGTATATAGAAAAACAGGTTCGATGCGAGGGCATGGCGCCCAATGCCAAAGCCGTCGGAGTACCCGGCCTTGTGCATTTGCAGGGCGCCGAAGCCGATGTCGTCAATGGAATCGACCTGGAAGCTGCTGTGCTGAAAGCCGCGGTGGGTGCCATTGATGAGGCCGAAGCAATGATGGTCGCGCACACCGCGTCCGCCCGACATGAAGGCGACCTTGCCTGACGCGCGGTCGCTGGTCACCAGCCCCAGCGCCTTGGTAAAGAAGGCCTCGGTCTTTTCCCAATCGGGCGTGAACATCAGCAGGTGGCCCAGGCGGTTGGGATGGATGTCGCGATTCAGCTCGCGCCAAAGATGGTGGTCGATGCGCGCCGGAATTACCGTTTCTTTTGGCGTTTCGTTGCGCGGATGATCGATTGGCGTCAGGTTGATCCAGGTGCTCCATGGATCCTGAAACCACAGGCCTTGGCGAATTTCGCCGAAAGGGGGCGTCGTGGCGGGGCAGCCAAGGTTTTTCAGGTGATCCGCGAAACGGGGCAAGTCCGCGGCGGCGACGGCGAATGACAAATGATGCAGGCGCTTATGCGCGCCGCCTTCAAGGATGACGACATCGGCAGTGCTATTGCCGGCGCGGCTGCTGAGTTCCAGCCTGCCCGGCTTTGAAGCGGGGTCCAGGCCGAATGCACTGTAGAATTTTTCGGCAATAGTTGTATCGGGGACTTCCAGCCCGTATCCCGCCAGGTATTGCACATAGAGCTCGTTCATGATGTCTCCGGCTTCATTCAGGGATGACTGCGATGGCGCTGATTTCGATCAGGTATTCGGGCTTGACCATTTTGCTGACTTCGACCATGGTCGAGGCGGGTGGGGGCCCTTTGAAGAACTCCATGCGCACCTTGTGGATGATGTCGAAGTACTCGATGTTGCGTACATAGACGTCCACGCGGCAGATGTCCTCGAGGGTTCCGCCGGCCGTCTCGACGCAGGCCTTCAGGTTCGAGCATACTTGGCGCGCTTGCACTTCGATGTTGCCGACGCCGGCGATGGTGCCGTCCTGCATGCGGGCGGTCATGCCCGAAATGAACACCAGCCTGCCTTTGGCCTCGATCATCGTGGCCTGGGAAAAATGCCCGTTGGGTTTGGCCAGCAGGGGAGAGGTGAGTTGTGTCTTCATGGTGGTTCCTCATTGGGCCGACGCTAAGGGGCGATAGGCGATTCGATATCGAAGCGTTTCGCAAGCGCGGCCATTTCGTGGGCGAGCTCCGGTGAAAGCCGGCAGAAGCCGTTGTTTTGCCTGCTGCGTTCGCGTTCAAGGTCGCCCGGCGCGTACACATGCTGGCTGCCCGGCGCCTTTTTCGAGGACCGGATGGCGTTGGCCAGTGCATCGACTTCCTCGGTGATGCCTCGTCCTTTGTTCAGGCGCGAGGCATCTATGACCATAAAGGTGTGCGCACAGTCGTAAAAGTCGGACAGCGTGCCGTATAAGGGGCGCACGCTTGTGCTGAGCGATCCGCCCGAGATGGCCCCGCACAACAGGTCGATGGCGACAGCCAGCCCAAAGCCCTTGGGCCCGGCGGCGGGCAGCAGCATGCCTTTGAGGGCTTCGGCGGGCGAGGTCGTGTCCTTGCCTTCGCTGTCGGTCGCCCAGCCAACGGGAATGTCCTTTCCGTTGAGCATGGCCAGCCGTATCTTGCCGACCGCGGAGGCGCTGGTGGCCATGTCGACGATAAGCGGCGTGCCCTGGGCGCTGGGAAAGGCGATGCACAGGGGGTTGTTGCCGACCAGGCTTTGCGCGCCTCCGGGGGACGGCATGAGCGGACGCGTATTGCAAAAGGCCATGCCGACCATGCCTTGCGCAGCTGCCCGCCGCGCCCAGTAGGCGCCTGCGCCGAAGTGGGCGGCATGTCGCACGGCAACGGTTGCCACACCGTGGATGCGCGCTCTTTCGATAGCGAGGTCGGTGGCCATGGCCGACGATATCTGGCCCAGGCAATGATTGGCGGACATTACGACCAGGCCGCCCAGGTCGTCGGTGATTTCGGGGCGCCCCGTCAGGGAAATACCGCCTGCTTCGATTCGGCCGACATACATGGGCAGCAACAGCACGCCATGCGAAGTCACGCCTTCGAGATCGGCGCGCACCAGGCTGTCGGCAACCAGGACGGCGCGTTCTCGATCCGTGCCGAGCTTCATGAACAGCTTTTCGATAAAGCCGGCAAGGCGCGCCGCGTCGACGCTTTTGGCGCTCATGGCCGGCCGCCCCCTGGATCAGTGCGCATCTTTTTCATCGGTGTACCAATCGGGGACTTGCGGGTAGTGGGGGCCGTCGTAGATTTCCACGACTATGGTGTCTTCGTGGGCAAGCGTTGGGCCGTGCACATTGCCCTTGGGGTTGCCGTAAAACGAGCCGGGCAGAAGCATGACGCCCGTGGCGGTGTATTCGTATTTTCCGCTGAGGCAGAACATGAATTGGTTCGAAGCATGGCTGTGCGGCGTAGGGATGCTGGTGCCTTTGTCGAACCGGATCAGGGCAATGGACGCGCCGGTTTCTTCGTTGCGCCACAGCATTTTTTCGAACAGTCCGGGTAGCGATTTTGCCCGCCATTCCATCTTGTCCGAGTTGAGCAGGATTTCTGTCAGGCTGGGAGCGCCTTCGGGGGTGGAAATAGTGTCGTTCAATTTTTTTCCTTGCTGGTTTGCTTTCGGGAAATCGGGACGCTGGTGCCGCCATGCGCAAAACAGGGCCAAGCTTTATTCAATGATATATCACAAACAATATCAATTGCTTTTTACGTTGTCAATGAAAATGGCAAGCTTCCCTGATGTACATGGAAAACACTATTGCGTCAATGATATATCATGCAATATATTATCGAATATAACTCAACCACAGGAGACAATCCATGTCGATATTGAACAGACTGAAGACGGTGTTCAAGGCGAAAAGCGCATACATGCTGGTGGTGCTAGGGGTCGTGTGCGCAGCGCCTATGCCGGGTAGTGCGGCCCAGGCCAAGGTCAAGGCTTTGACTCCGGTAACCCTGATGCTCGACTTCAACGCTTTGGGGCGGCATGCTCCTTGGTATGTGGCATTGGGCAAGGGCTATTTCAAGGACGAAGGGCTGGACGTAAAAATTGTCCCTGGGCTGGGAACCGCGCAATCCGTGCAGGCGCTTGAGGCCGGCATCGCCCAGTTTGCGTTTTCCGATGTAACCGCTTTGGTGCTCGGCCGCGCACGCGGCGTGTCCACAGGCAAATTCATTGAAATGAACTACCAGAAATCGCCTTATGCGATTTTCTCTTTGCGGTCGGGCGCCAACGTCACGCAGGCGCAGCAGTTGAAAGGCCTGGAAGTGGCCAGTGGCGCGGGCAGCAACACGCCCAAGGTCATCGAAGGCTTCATGAAGGAAAAGGGGCTTGATCCCACAAGCATCAAGTTCACGAACATCGATGGGTCGGCTCGGGCCAGCATGCTTTTAAGCGGCAAAATTCCGGCCATCGAAACCTTTGTTTTCGGCCAGGTCGGCATGGAACGCAACAGCAAGCCAGGCGAACTGCAGACCTTCCTTCTCGCCGATCACGGCTTAAGCCTGTATTCCAATGGGTTGCTGGCCAAAGAGGCCTATATAAAAAGCCATCCCGACATTGTCCGCGCTTTCGTCAAAGCATCTTTGAAGGGCTGGCACGATGCGCTGTCCAATATGGACGAAGCGGCGGCGATCGAGCAAAAGTACGTGCCGACGCTGAACAAGGACGTCATTGTCGGCGAGTTGAAACTGCTGCGCGGCATGGCCGTGACGCCGGTAACTCAGGCCAAGGGCTTGGGATATATCGATCCGCAGAATATGCAGAAGAGCGTTGATTTCATTGTCGGCAATATCGGCGTGACAGGCAAGGTGCCGCCCACGGCCGATTTGTACACCAATGATTTTCTTCCGTCGAAACCGATACTGCCGTGAACACAATGACCTTGCGCCCGATTCCGGATATCGCCCCCGATCGCCATGATTCCAACGCGTTCGGGGTTATCGACAGGGTTGTCAAAGTCTATCAAGGCAATGGAAAAAAGCCGCCCATGGTGGCGATCGAAGAGGTGTCGTGCACCATAAGCCGGGGCGAGTTCATGGCATTTCTGGGGCCCAGCGGCTGCGGCAAGACAACTCTTTTACGCATTGTGGCCGGGCTGGTCGGCAAAACGTCCGGCTCGGTTCAGATCGACGGAAAAGAAGTCACCGGCCCCAGGCGGGACTTTGGCTTCGTCTTCCAGTCGCTGAATCTGCTGCCGTGGCGTTCGGTTCTCGACAACGTGCTTTTTCCCATGGAAATCCTGAACCACCGCGATGCGGCGGCGGTGGCCCGCGCGCAAGAGCTGCTGGCGATCGTCGGGCTGGATGGGTTCGCGCGATCCCGCCCCCATGAGCTTTCGGGCGGCATGCAGCAAAGGGTGGCTTTGTGTCGGGCTTTGATACACAAGCCGGGCCTGCTTTTGATGGACGAGCCCTTTGGCGCTCTGGACGAGCTCACCCGCATGGAAATGCACGATCTGCTGCTTACGATCCGGGCGGCAACCAAGACGACCATTCTGTTCGTCACCCATAGCGTTTCCGAAGCCATCTATCTTTCCGATCAGGTTCTTGTCTTCAGCAAGCGGCCCGCCCGCATTGTCGAGCAACTGGTCGTCGACCTGCCTTATCCGCGCCAGGCTGATCTGCGATACACCAAGGAATTCACTCAGCTTGAGCGTCGCGCCAGCGAGGCATTGGGGATACTGAAATGCAGATCAGCAAGCTGAAGGGCTATCTTTATCCGGTTGCCGGCGTAGTCGTCCTGTTGTTCGCCTGGAATTTCTATGTGATCGAATTTGACGTGCCGGTGGTGGTGCTGCCGACGCCGGGGCAGGTGCTGGAGGCCATGATTTCCAGGCACGATGTCTTGTTGTCCGAAGGCTGGGTAACCTTGAAGGAATGCGTGTATGGCTTTGCGCTGGCTTTTGTCGTGGGCGTCCCTTTGGCGGTCGCCCTTGCCACGTCGCGCCTCCTGAATCAGATGTTCTACCCCATACTTATTGCCATGCAGTCCGTGCCCAAGATTGCGCTGGCGCCCATCGTGCTGGTTTGGCTGGGAATCGGAATCGAATCGAAATTGGCCATAGTCTGGATGGTTGCGTTCTTTCCCATCGTCGTCGATACCGCGGCGGGCTTGCGCACGACCCCGCGCGAGTTCATCGATCTGGCGCAGTCGTTGCAGGCAAACCGCTTTCAGCTCTTCACCAAGGTTCAATTCCCGGCGGCGCTGCCGTTCGTCGTATCGGGCTCCAAGGTGGCCATTACTCTGGCGGTCATCGGGGCGGTCATTGCCGAGTTCGTCGGATCCAGCGCGGGGCTTGGAAACCTGTTGCTGGTCGCCAATTCGCAATTGAATACCCCGCTGGCGTTCGCCGCGCTGTTTGCCTTGGCCGCGCTCGGGATAGCGCTGTATGGCGCCGTGGTGCTGGCGGAGTATTTGCTTAGGCCTTGGCTGCCCGCGGACACGGGGCATAACCTTGGCCCGGCTTGAATCTACGCCAACAGATCCGCGTAGTCTTCCTGGTGCCGGCGAATATAAGCGTCGGCGTACGAGCATAGCGGCCGTACCAGCCAGCCGTTTTCGCGGGCCGTGTCCAGGGCGTGCATGGTCAGGTCGGCGGCAATGCCGCGTCCGCCGACGGCTTGCGGGACGCCCGTGTGGATGATGGTCATGGTCTTGTTGTTGAGTTCGTATTCGAGAACGCACAAAATGCCGTTTTCGATCCATTGGAAGCGTTGCAGGTCCGGGCGGTGTTCAATAGGGCGGCTCACGGTGGTCTTCTATTAAAGGCGTTGAAGGAAGCGGTTCAGGGCGGGTCATCAACCAGGGCGGCTGCCCGCGAAGTAAAAAACACCTCGCTGGAAGCCGGCGAGGTGCTTGGGTTGGTCTTGAACGGCGGCGGCCATGGGGGCCGGTGCATGCAAGAGGAGGTTCGCGGTCATGATTCGGGTTTCAGGCGCTCTGGATAGATGAATTTTAGAACGGCCCCGGCAAAATTGCGCGATTTATCGTCCAGCGTCTTTCGCGCCGCGCTTCCGCCCCCGCGAGCCTCCCGGCTCCGGCGTGCGCCGGGCGGGGACTGCGGGTGTTTTGCTAGATGACGTACAGATCCACGTATTCGTGCACAGGCATGGCTTCCAGCCGGGCCTGGTCGAGCGAAACGTCCAGAATGCGCTGTTGCTGGCGTGCCGGGAACTGGCGGGCCAGGTTGGTGCGGAACTTGGCTTCCAGCAGCGGGATGCCGTCCTTGCGGCGGCGCTTGTGGCCGATCGGGTATTCGCAGA
>JBEBXF010000099.1:0-9567 GCA_040391725.1 Eoetvoesiella caeni
GGGCGATAGCCGGGCGGCCGTGGCCGGGTCGAACCCGGCCAGTTGGCGGTGCATTTCGGGCCAGCCCGATTGCGCCGCTTCAAGTTCGATCTGGGCGCGGATGGCGGCATCGGCCTGGGGCAGGTCGTTCAGCCCTTCCTTGAGCGCCTTGTAATACAGCATGGTGCCGCCGCACAGCAGGGGCAGGCGGCCGCGCTGGATGATCTGCCCGATAAGCCGCAAGGCATCCCGGCGGAACTCGGCGGCCGAATAGCTTTCGGCGGGGTCGCGGATATCCAGCAGATGCTGCGGCACCAGTTGGCGTTCCCGGGCCGAGGGTTTGGCCGTGCCGATGTCCATGCCGCGATAGATGGTGGCCGAGTCGACGTTGATGATTTCGATGGGCCAGCGCGCGGCCAGCGCCAGCGTGGCCGCGCTTTTGCCGGCGGCGGTGGGGCCGGCCAGGCAGATGACGGGAATGCTCATTGGCCGCGCAGGAACAGCTTGTCCAGGTCGCCCAGCTTCCATTGAACCCAGGTCGGCCGGCCGTGATTGCATTGGTCGGCGCGCTCGGTGTGTTCCATCTTGCGCAGCAGGGCGTTCATTTCGTCCAGCGTCAGGCGGCGGTTGGCGCGCACCGAGCCGTGGCAGGCCATGGTCGACAGCAGTTCGTTGCGCTGTTCGGTAAGCCGGGGCGAGGTGCCCACGCTGGCCAGGTCGCGCAGCACGCCGCGCGCCAGGGACTCGATGTCGCCGCCGGCCAGCAGCGCAGGCACCGCCCGAACCATCAGGGACGTGGGGCCGGCGGGCTTCAGGGCCAGGCCCAGTTCGGCCAGGACGTCTTCGTATTCTTCGACCAGCGCGATTTCTTTTTCGCTGGTGCTGAACACGACCGGCACCAGCAGTTCCTGGCGGGGCAGCTCGCGGGCGTCCATGGCAAGCTTCAGTTGTTCGTAGACGACCCGCTCATGGGCCGCGTGCATGTCGACCAGAACCAGGCCGGCCTGGTTCTGGGCCAGGATGTAGATGCCGTGCAGCTGGCCCAGCGCCATGCCCAGCGGGAATTCGCCGGATGGCGCGGCCTGCGGGGGCGTTGCCGAAGGGGCGGGAGGGGCGCCCGGGACGGCGTTTTCCAGCGGCCGATACAGGGTTTGCCAGTCCCGGGCTTCGCCCGGCATGGTTTCGCGCAGATTGAAAGCCTGCTGGCTTTGGCCCGGCTGCCAGGCGGGGACGGCCCGGTATGGCTGCGAGGGCGGCGGATAGGCCGGCAATGCGCCCGGAGTCGCAGGCGGCGCCGCGGCGCCGGGCGTTGCGATTCCGGCGTCGTCCGGCGGCCCGGGCGGCATGCTGTCCGCCGCGGCCTGCCCTCCGACCTGGGCCAGCGCTTCCCCCAGCGTCTGGCTGACGAAACGGTGTATGGCTCCGCTGTCGCGAAAGCGCACTTCATGCTTGGCCGGATGCACGTTGACGTCGACCATGGCCGGGTCGATGGACAGGAACAGCACGTAGGCGGGCTGCCTGTCGCCGTGAAGCACGTCGGCGTAGGCCTGCCGGACGGCGTGGGCCACGGTTCTGTCCTTGACGTAGCGGCCGTTGACGTAAAGGTATTGCTGGTCGGCGCGCGCCCGCGCGTAGGTGGGGCGGGTGATCATGCCCTGCAGGGCGATAAGGCCGTGCTCCCTCTGCACGCGGATGGCCTGGCCGACGAACTCGGCGCCCAGTACGTCGAGGATGCGCTGGAAGACATCGCTGGCGCGCCAATGGCGTTGCGGTTTGTCGTTGTGGAACAGGCGGAACCCGATGCCGGGGTGGGCGAGCGCGATGCGTTCCAGCGCGTCCACGCAATGGCCGTATTCGGTGGCTTCGGCGCGCAGGAACTTGCGGCGCGCCGGCACGTCGTCGAACAACTGCCGCACCTCCACGGTCGTGCCTATGGGGCCCGAGGCGGCTACCGGCTGGGCGCCGTTCTCGGCCCGCAATTGCCAGGCATGGGCAGCGTCTTCGGTGCGTGAGACAATGCTCAACTGCGCGACCGATGCGATGGAAGCCAGGGCCTCCCCGCGAAACCCCATGGAGGCGACCGATTCCAGATCGTCCAGGGTATGGATTTTGCTGGTGGCGTGGCGTGTAAGGGCCAGGTGCAGTTCTTCGCGCGGAATGCCCGACCCGTCGTCGCTGACGGCGATGCGGCGGATGCCGCCGCCGTCCAGGCGCACTTCGATGGCGCGGGCTCCCGCATCGACGGCGTTCTCCAGTATTTCCTTCAATACCGAAGCGGGCCGCTCGATGACTTCGCCGGCCGCTATCTGGCTGATCAGCAGGTCAGGCAGCGTTGCGATGGTTCGACGTTCTGGCATTGAAGGCATCCGTTCGGCCGGGCAGGTAGCGCGGCGTTAATATAAACGTGTCATTTTAGCTGCGGATTGGAGCCGGTTCGTCTTTACCGGGCCAGCCTGGGCTATATTGCGGTATCTTTTTTCTTTGCAAGTGATGGCCATGCCCGAATTTATGAACATGATTCTCCATATCGACCAGTTTATGGGCGCCTGGATCGCCCAATACGGCGAATGGATATATCTGGTGCTGTTTTTGATCGTGTTCGGGGAGACCGGCCTGGTGGTATTGCCGTTTCTGCCCGGCGATTCGCTGCTGTTCATTGCGGGCGCGGTGGGCGCCAATGGCGCGCTCGATCCGGTGCTGCTGGCTTTTCTGCTTATCGCGGCGGCGGTTCTGGGCAATACGGTCAATTATTCGGTCGGACGCTATCTTGGCCCGCGCGTCTTCACCAGCCATTTCAAGTTTCTGGATCAGGCTGCCCTGATGAAGACGCATGCGTTCTATGAAAAGCACGGCGGCAAGACCATCGTCCTGTCGCGCTTCGTGCCGATTTTCCGCACGTTCGCACCCTTCGTGGCGGGTGTGGGCAGCATGAACATCTTGCGGTTCCAATTATTCAACATCACCGGAGCCGTTCTATGGGTGGGGGGCCTGGTGACGCTGGGCTATTTCTTCGGCAATGTTCCCATCATCAAGGAACACCTGAGCACCATCGCCTTGCTTGGCGTAAGCGCCGCCATTGTGCCGGTGGCGCTGGGCGGCTTGTGGAAGCTGCTTAGAAGGGCGCGGCAGGCCTGACCGGCCGCGCTGGCCTGAAGCTGGAAGGCTTCAGGGCCGCGCGGCCGGTGCTGCCGCGAAACGGGATCAGGCCTTGCGGGCCAGGGCCGGGCCGGCGGCAAAGTAGTCGTTGATGCCGCTCAGCACGGCCTTGGCGATGCGATCCTGGTGCGCGGGGCTGCGCAGCAGGCGCTCTTCTTCCGGATTGCTGATGAATGCCGTTTCGACCAGGATGGATGGAATGTCCGGGGCCTTGAGAACGGCGAATCCCGCGCGCTCCACGCTGTTCTTGTGCAGCCGGTTGATTTTGCCGATTTCATTCAGGACGCGGTTGCCGACGCGCATGGAGTCGTTGATTTGCGCGGCGGTGGAAAGATCCAGCAGAACCTGCGCCACCTGCTTGTTGTGCGATCCCAGGTTGACGCCGCCGATCAGGTCGGCGTCGTTCTCGCGCTTGGCCATCCAGCGCGCGGCGGCGCTGGTGGCGCCGTGCTGCGATAACGCGAACACGGACGATCCGCGCGCGCTGGGCTTGATCCAGGCGTCGGCATGGATCGAGACGAACAGGTCGGCCTTGACGCGGCGCGCCTTCTGCACCCGCACGTGCAGCGGCACGAAGTAATCGTTGTCGCGGGTCAGGTAGGCGCGCATATTGGGCTGGGCGTCGATCAGCTTCTTCAGGCGCCGTCCGATGCTCAGCACGATGTCTTTTTCGTGCGTGCCGCCGCGGCCGGTGGCGCCGGGATCCTCGCCGCCATGGCCGGGATCCAGCGCGATGAGGATGGGGCGGTCGACCCCCGGGGTCGAGGCGATGGGCGGAAGCGCCTCGGGCTCGTCCGGTTTCTTTTTGGCAATGGGCGGAAGCTTTTGCCCCTGCACGGAAGGAATCGGCGCCTGGTCGGGGGAATTCTGCGCCAGGTTTTCAAGCACCTCGGCCAGCGGGTCGTTGTCGGCGTTGCCGTTCATGATGGCAAGCAGAGGGTCCTGGGCGACCTTGGGGTATAAGTCCAGAACCAGGCGGTATTTGTAGTTGCCGATGGGCTTGAGGGTGAATACCTGGGGGGCCACCGCCTGCTTCAGGTCGAACACCAGGCGAATGACGTCCGGGCGGTTTTGCGCCACGCGCACCGAGGCAATGTACGGATCGTTGGGCTTGACCTTGGAGATCAGGTCGTTGATGGTCTGGCTCATGGTCAGGCCATTGATGTCCAGAACCAGGCGATTGGGGTTTTCCAGCGTGAAGTGTTCGGTTTTCAGCTCGCTGTCCAGCTCCAGCGTGACGCGCGTGTATTCGTCGGCCGGCCAGGTGCGCACGGCCAGTATGGTGCCGGCGTGGGCCAGGCTGGGAATGACGGGCAGGATGAACAGGGTGGTGGCGCTGGCGATCAGACGTCGTCGGGAGATCCCTTTTGGGGAGATTCCGGAAGGGGAAGCTCGAGTGATGTCAGCCATGATGTTCCTTTGTCGCTATAGGCGGTTAAGTGCGCTTGTCGTCCGTTATCGGCGTAATCAAGACGTATTTCCAGATCGGGAGTGGGCAATGTATTCCCCGCCTGTTCCGGCCATTCAATGAGAACGATGGCCTCTTTTTGCAAGATATCTCTAAACCCGGCGTCCAGCCATTCTTTGGGGTCGCTAAGCCTATAAAAATCAAGATGATAGAAGTATAAGTTAGAAAGTTTATAGGTTTCAAGTAGGGCGTAGCTTGGACTTTTGATTTTTCCGGTGATTCCGCAGGCCCGCAGCAGCGCGCGAACCAGGCTGGTTTTGCCCGCGCCAAGCTCGCCTTTCAGATGGATGCGGCCTCCTGGCGGTTGGCCTTGGAAGGCAGGATGCGTGCCGCAAAGCATGGGTGCAAGCTGCCTGGCCAGTGCCATGGTTCGTTCTTCATCGGCCAAATAAAGGTCAATTTCTTTTAAGATGTTTTTATCAGGCATGATTCTGACTGGTTTCGGAGGCGCGTGGCCAATAAGGTGGGCGGCGATGGATCTTCCCGGCCGACGCCATGCCGGTTGCCATGTCCATTCATCCTCGTCGTTTGCCGCCAGGACGGAAAGAGCGGTTGGGAGGAGAGATGAAAACGGCGCTAAATAACAACAGTATTTTTGTAACCCTTGCTTTGACAACTTCTGTAAGGCCGGCTGGCTCGGCGCCGCGGGTGCGAGCGAAGCGTCGGGCGTGGCGCAATAATATTGACGCCCGTGGCTGGTGCGATGGGCCAGTTCGAGATTATATGGGGTCGAGGGCGAAAGCTTGCGCGCCCTCGTGAGGGACGCCGTACCGGCCGGACCGGCGGCTTTTGCCGACCGCGGCGGGCGTGTCCGCAAGTCCTGATAAAATACCCGGCTTACGTCTCCGTAGTTAAATGGATATAACTTTCCCCTCCTAAGGGAAGATTACAGGTTCGATTCCTGTCGGAGACGCCAGACACGAACGGAAGCGCTTCGTATGCCGTCGAATGTTCCGCATAGCGATTCGACCGGCCGGGATCCCCGGGCAGACCGCGCAGGTTCCGGCGAAGGCCGGCGCGCGGTGCTGGTGTGGGACCTGCCGCTGCGGGTCTTTCATTGGTTGCTGGCCGTTCTGGTGGCCGCTGCGTATTTCACCTGGCGGTTCGACTGGATGGCATGGCATGCCTGGTGCGGCCAGGCCGTGCTCGCGCTGGTGCTGTTTCGCCTGGCGTGGGGCGTCATGGGCAGCGATACCGCCCGTTTCAGCCGCTTCCTGGCGGCGCCCGGCGCCGCGCTTCGTCATTTGGCGCACTTGTTGCGCCGCGAACCCGATACGCAATGCGGCCACAACCCCGCCGGGGGCTGGATGGTGGTGGTGTTGCTGCTGCTTTTGCTTGGGCAGTCGCTGAGCGGGGTCATCGTCAACAACGATGTCGCCAATGACGGCCCGCTTACCGCATTGATGCCCGCCTGGCTGGCCAATCTGCTTACCAGCATGCATGTGTATGTATGGGACGCGTTGCTGGCCGCCATCGTGCTGCATTTGCTGGCCATTGGCCTGTATGCGGCGTTGAAAGGGCAGAACCTCGTGCGCCCCATGATTACAGGCGTGAAATCATTGCCCGCGAGTCAACCGCAACCCCGTATTGCCGGGATTGCGGCCGCGCTTGTGATGTTTTGCCTGAGCGCCGGGGCTGCCGCGCTGATTGCCGGCCTTGCCTGAGCCGGATCAGTGTTTCGGCGGAACGACCTGCCCCCGGATTTCGCCGCCGGGATGGCTTTTGGTATGAATGTTCACATACCATTGACCCGCTTCGAATTGCTTGTCCTGCTCCGCGGTCAGGGTGGCGTGCCCGGTAATGGGGCTGGATACGGCGGTGTCGCCGTGCTTGCTCAGCCATATCTGGACGCCCGCATTGGCGCCCGCCGCGGCCGGCCCGTGGAAGTGGGCCATGGTGGCCGGGCTCGAAAGGCCGTCGTACGAAATCGACCAGGTTACGTTCTTGGTGGCCGGATCGTAGGTGATGTCCGCCTTGCCGCTGCCCGCTGTCTGCACCGGCGGCACTTGCTGCGTGCCGGTGAGGGGCACGCTGAATGATACCGGGGCGGCCATGGCCGCCGAAGCCAGGCCCAGCCATGCCGCCGAGGCGATGGCGGCCAGGCCGCTGCGCGTTACGAGAGTCCTCATGTCAAGCTCCTTGTGCGTGAACCGATGGGAGAGGCTGCGCCGAAGAAAGCGCATTTTCCGCTTAGTATGGTACTCCTTGGCGTTGGCCAAGGGTGGATACAAACGTTGCATGGCTTTACGGAATCCCTCCCCGGCATGGCGAACCGGATCGCCTGTGCTCGGGGCTGCGCCGATGCGCATCGGCGGGCTCGGGCGTTGGGGCTGGAATGGTCAGGCGGGCAGCGTCGCCCGGCGGCTTGCTAAGGCCGTGCCGCTCAGTGGCAGTCGGGAACCGTCTGATCCAGATACACCTCGAAGGCGATGTCGCGCACCCGTTTTTTGTTCAGGGCGGCCAGATAATGGCTGGATCGCCATTCTCCGGCCAGCTTCCGGGCGGCGGCCAACAGGTCGGGATTGCCTTCGGGCACGATGAGGTTCAAGGTGGCCCCGGACTTTTGCGGGGGCGCGAGCCTGGCCGAAAACTTCTTCCACTCGGGCAGCTTGAGCAGTTCGTCGAGCATGAATTCGTCGTGCACCGCGGCGTCGCAGCCGCCGGTGCGCAGCGTGAGCAGGGAGTCGGCCGGCGCCCTGAATACTTTTTCTATGGCTCCGTAGCGGGCGGCGATGAGGCCGGTATACAGCCCGCCTTCGGAAAGGCAAACGGTGCGGCCCTTTAATTGATCCCACGATTTGATGTCGGTGTCGCTGCGCATGATGGCCATGGGGCGCGAGGCGTAGCCGGTGGGAACAGCTTGCGTCGATGCCGGGGTCGCGGCGCCATAGGGCAGGCTGCGCAGCAGTGCGTCGGCTTTCGGCGCGGGGGCGTCCGATTGGCCGTCCGCGGCATTGGCCGTGCTGCTTGCGGCGGTTCCGAAGACGGGGATCAGCGCGTTGTCGGGGATGGCATGCAGGCTTGCGCCCACCTTGCCCGCAAGCGCCTCGGCCAGGTCGGTGTCCGGCGCCTCGGCCGTGCGGACCTTGGAGCCGGGCACGAACGGCGGCACCACGTAGTGCATGGCGACTGTCAGCGTTTGCGGGCCGGTGCCGGCCGCTGGGGCGGCGTGGGCGGCCGAGCCGCCCATGGCCAAACCGCATGCCGCTGTCGCCAGGGCCGCTGCCAGGTGCGCCGGAAGCCGGCGCCCATGCGAAAAAGACGTTTTCATGATTACACGTACTGATAGCGCAGAAGACGGCGTTTCAGATTCTCCAGGATGGCCTGGTCGATGAGGGTGGCCAGGATTGCAATGGTGAGAATGTTGGACATGACCCCCACCATGTCGGCGGTTTCGCCCGCATAGGCCAGGGTGCGGCCCAGGCCCTGGCCGAAGCCGATCAGCATTTCGGCGGAGATCAGGGCGCGCCAGGCATTGCCGAAGGCGAGCTGGGCGCCCGTGATGAGTTCGGGCATGACGGCCGGCAGGTAGACGCGCTTGAGCATGGCCCAGCGGCTTGCGCCCATGACCTTGGCGGCGGCGACGTGCACGTTCAATACGCTTTCCGTGGCGTTCATGACGGACAGGGCCGCGGGAAAGAACGCCGACAGGGCGATGACGACGATGATGGGCAGGTTGCCGAAACCCATGACGATGAGGAACAGCGGCACCCACGCAATGGAGGGAATGGACTGCAGGATGATGATGGCCGACTTGAGCACTTCGCGAAAGAAGAACAGGATGCCGCCGATCAGGCCGAAGCCCACGCCGAACAGCAGGGCGGCGACGTAGCCGGTTCCCAGGCGCGTCAGGCTGCCCATCAGGGCTTCGCGAAACGGCGCCGATTGGATGTCGGCCCAGAGGCGCACAACGACCGTGGGAACACCCGGCATCAGGAAATCGGGCAGGGACCAGGCTGCCGCCTGCCATAGCAGCAAGATGAAAAGAATCGCCACGACCATGGCGAGTTTTTTTCGGTAGCCGGTAAGTCGAGTTTGTGTACTCATGTAAGCATTCAAAATGCAGGATGGCCGGCATGGCCGACCATCCTGGGGGTTGATGACGTTGCGGCGCCGCGCTTGAGGCGGCTCCTCGCGCCGGCCCTCACGGCCAGCCAAGGTTGGATTTTATAGCTTGCGCGCTTTTTGCCAATCGAGGTCGATGATCTTGTTCACGTCGAAGGGCTTGCCGTCGCGGGTCTTGAGCGAGCCCTGGGCTTGCATGATGTCGGCGATTTCCTGCATGCGGGCCTGCTCCTTGGTGGTCAGCACGGGGCTGAAGGTCTGGCTCTTGATGGCTTCGGCGATGACCTGCTCGCGGGGCACTTCGCCGTGCTTGAGGGTCTTGAGATTGGGCTCGGCAATGAAATACGGAGCGATCAGCTTGGCGGCCTCATCGGGTTTCTTCTGCAGCAGTTCGATGGCTTCGCGCTGCGCATCCAGGGACTTCCAGACGTCGTCCTTGCGGCTTTGCAGGGTCTTGCCCGAGGTGATCACCACCATGCAGGGGAAGGGCCAGACTTCGCCGATTTCATAGATCTGCTTGACCGGGGCGATGAGCTGGGCAATGCTGGCCTGGGGCTCGAACAGGAAGGCGGCGTCCACGCGCTTGCCGACCAGCGACTGCACGGCGACCTGCGGGCTGACGCCCATGATGGTGAGGTCGTCGGGCGACAGGCCGGCGTTTTTCAGGACGACGCCCTTGAGAACCATGTCGGCGGTGCTGCCTTCTTTTTGTGAGGCCAGGGTATGGCCTTTCAGGTCGGCAACCTTGTTGATGCCCGAGTCGTCGCGCACGACCAAAGCGTGGAAGCCGTGTTGCGCGCCGCTCACGACCTTGAGGTCGGCGCCCTTGGAGGACCAGGAAGCCGCATTGGTGAAGCCCAGCACGCCGATGTCGAGCTGGCCGCCCACGATGGCCTTGA
>JBEBXF010000100.1:0-9415 GCA_040391725.1 Eoetvoesiella caeni
GTCTTTTTCTTCCCTTGCAAGGTATCGACAAACTGGGGCCAGACGAATTTCTCGCCGACGGGGTAAGCAATGCCCAGCTCCTGCATGCGGTCGACGAATCCGTCCTGCAACTGGGCCGTGGCGCTGGACATCAGCGGAGCAATATCGACGTCCTGCAGGGTCTCGACCACTTCGCGCATCTCGGCGGCGCGGCGGCGGCCATGTTCGGCGACTCGGCTGATGAGGTAATCGGGCAAATCGTCCGTCCAGCCCATGCTGGGAAAGGTTTCGGCCAGCGAAGCCAGCACTTCCTTCTCGGCGCCGTAGCTGCGCGCCGCGGTCATGCACTCCACCGTCAGGGCCTCGATGCCCTTGATCATGACGCTGCGGCACATCTTGATGGCCGAGGCCACGCCCACCCTGGTGGCAACCGCCCGTGTACGCAAGCCCAGCTTGTTCAGGCTTTCCGACAGCGCGGCAGCCTGCTCGCCGCCCAGCAGCATGGGCACCTTCAGCCCATAAGGCGGCACCGGAGCCATGACGGCGGACTCCACGTAGAAGGCTCCGGAACGCTCGATGGCGTCGCGGTCGATGCCCTTGGTGGCCGGCGACACCGAATTGATGTCCATGAAATACTGGCCCGGTTTCAGGAACTCGGCGGCGGCCTCGGCCGCCGCACGGGCGGAACTGGCCGTTACCGCGGAAATGACGAGATCCGCGCCGCTCACCGCGTTTTCGAGACTATCGTGCAGCACCACGCCCAGGGCCTTGGCGCGTTCGGCCAGGGCCGGACGCAGGGCCGCGTCGCCAACCTTGATGTCGAACGTGGATACCTTGGCGCCGGCCTTGACGCAGCCCTCGGCCAGCAAGGTGCCGGCTTCGCCGAAGCCCACCAGGGCAATGCTGTTCAATGTTGGAAGCGTCGCGCTCATTTCATTAATCCTTGTACATGATGAATTCGGCTTCGCGCTGGGCGATCCGCCAGCCTTGTTCCGTCTTGACGAAACTGTCGTGGAACTCGCCCAGCACCTGGCGCGCATTGGCCTTGCGGCCGAAGGCCTCGACGGCTTCGCCGGCGCTGGTGCTCCACAGCACCAGGTAGCTCACCGCCTTGGCCGAGCCGGCCTGGGTCTCGATGAACACGGTATTGCCGACCACGTGCCGGGTAATGCGATCGGCGGGCCGTCCCTGGTAGGAAGCCAGGATTGCGGCGCGCCCGTCCAGCCAGGCGCCGCCCGGACGCGCCAGGCGGCCATCCTCGGCAAACAGGTCGGCAAAGGCCTGGTAGTCCTGCTGATCGACGCAGTAGGCCGATCGCGCCACCAGTTCCCGGCATGCCGCCTGAACCGCGGCGAGTCCTTCCGAAGATTCGATATTGCTCATGAGTTCATCCTTGTTCTTTATATTCCATGCCCGGGCGCTGCGCACCCGAACCGTTCACGGTGCGGCCACGCCCATACATGCGCTACGCGCCCAGCCACCGCGCCAGAACGTCCGACACGGCCTGCGGCTTTTCCATGGTCGACATGTGGCCGCAGTCTTCGATGGCATGCAGGGAGCCAAGCCCCGGCGGCACCAGTTTCAGCATGGCCTCGTGACGCGGCAAAGGGCTCCACGAATCTTGGCGCCCGCAAATGAACACGGTGGCGCAGGCCAGTGACCGCAACACCGGCGTGGCATCGGGGCGAACCAGCAGCGCGCTGATCTGCGCTTCGAACTGCATGGGCGTGCGGCGCTCGATCATGTCCAGGATGGCTTCATACAAGGGCGTGCCAAGCTGATCGGGATGCACCATGCCCGGCGCCCACAACCCGCCCATGGCGCGCATGCCCTGCTCTTTCGCCACGGCCAGAAGCTTCATGCGCTTGTCGCGCTCGACCTCGGCGGCCTGCCCTTTGGCAATCGCTTCGTAGCCGGTATCCAGCAAGGCCAGGCGCTGCACGCGCTGCGGAGCCTGGCGGACGACCTCCAGCGCGACCCGGCCGCCCATGGAGTGGCCAGCCAGCGAGAACTCGGGGTAAGGCGCCGTTTCGAGCACCTTCTTCGCCATGCCGGCGATGGAATCGAGGTCGTTGTAATCGGGAACGAAGGTGTCGGCGCGCGAGGCCAAGGCCTCGCGCTGATCTACCCACACAGCTTCGTCGCACAACAGGCCCGGAAGCAAAACCAATTTTTCTTTCGACATATCTACTTTGCTATGTTATTTACCCGGCCAGATGCGCTGCGGCACGTGCACCTGGCCGTCGAACAGCCACCGCGCCGTGCGTATCAATGCGGCGCTGCCCACCTGCACCGAACCGCCGCTGCGATCCAGATTGAGTTGCACGCTGAGCTCGCCGGTGGGATGCTCGATGCCGAGGGTGGGCGCATCGCCTTCGGGCATGGCCGCCACGCCTTCGCACACCGAACCGGGCACGGCCACGGCCGTCGCCACGCTGACCGCGCCGAGCACGCCGATGGAAGCATGGCAGCGATGGGGAATGAAGCTGCGCGTGTTGATGGCGCCGCCCTGCGTGGGCGGCGAAACCAGGCACATCTTGGGCACAGTGCGCGAGGCGACGTCGCCCAGGTTCATCATGGGCCCGACCTTGAGCCGAATGGCCTCGATCCGCTTTTTGAGTTCGTCGTCGGCGTCCAGCTCGGCGCGGGTTTCGTAGCCGCTGCGTCCCAGATCCTGGGCCCGCATCAGCACCAGCGGCATGCCGTTGTCGATGCAAGTTACCGCAACGCCGTCGATAACATCCTGGGCATTGCCGGTGGGCAGCAAGGCGCCGCAGCTCGAACCCGCCGTATCGCGGAATTCCAGGGGAATAGCCGCGGCCGTACCGGGCACGCCGTCGATGCGCTGGTCGCCGTCATACTCTACATGGCCGCCGGGCGTGGACACCGAGGCCACGGCGATCTGTCCGGTGTTGACCATATGGATGGCCACCCGCGTCGTGTCGCCCGTGGCGGCGATCATGCCGGTCTCGATGGCATAGGGCCCGACTCCGGCCAGCATATTGCCGCAATTCTGGCCGTAGTCGACGCGCGCTTCGTTCACCACCACCTGGGCGAACAGGTAGTCGACGTCGGCGTCGGGCCGGCTCGAAGCGGAAACAATGGCCACTTTGCTGGTCAGGGGATCGGCGCCGCCTATGCCGTCGATCTGGCGGACGTCGGGCGAACCCATCACGGCCAGCAGCACACGGTCGCGCACCTCTGGATCGGCGGGCAGATCCGAAGCCAGGAAATACGCGCCTTTGGAGGTGCCGCCGCGCATCTGCACACATGGAATCCGGATTTGCATGACAGCCTCTTGTGCGTTAGATATCTTCCAGGGAATCGACGTAGCGCAAGCCCTTGGCCTCGAGCTTTTCGCGCATCTTGTAGTAGTCGAGCCCAAGGGTGCCGCCAGCCAGAACCTTGCGGGTCACGGCTTCCTTGTCGAGCCGGGCCTGCGACGCAACCGCCACCTTGGCCACATTGGCAACCGGAACCACCACCACCCCGTCGTCGTCGGCGACGATGACGTCGCCCGCGTGGACGATCTGCTGGGCGCACACCACCGGCACGTTCACCGAGCCCAGTGTCTCCTTGACCGTACCCTGGGCCGAAACCGCCTTGGACCACACGGGGAAGCCCATTTCCTTCAGGGCCTTGATGTCGCGGCAGCCTGCGTCGATGATCAGGCCGCGCACGCCGCGCGCCGCCAGGGACGTTGCCAGCAGTTCGCCGAAATAGCCGTCCAGGCATTCGGAGGTGGGCGCGACCACCAGGACGTCGCCCTCGCGGCATTGCTCGACCGCCACATGCAGCATCCAGTTGTCGGAAGGCGCGGTCAGCACGGTGATGGCCGAGCCCGCAATCGCGGCGCCATTCCAGATGGGACGCATATACGGGGCCAGCAGGCCCAGGCGGCTTTGCGCTTCGTGCACGGTGGCCGAGCCGGCCTTTTGCAGGATTTCGATATCGGCCGCGCTGGCGCGCGGCACATTGCGTACGACGACTCCACGGATCATGACAGCTCTCCTACGACGGAAGGCGTAAGGCGCATATAGCCTTCGGCATATTCAATGTTGCGGGCGGCGGTGATGCCGATATTGCGCTTGGCCTGCACGCCGCGCTGCAGCGCAACGCGCGTGTAGTACTCCCACAAATGCTCTTGCCCCGCCATGCATTCGATGGCCTGGCGCTTCAGATCCCAGACATCGGTAATGTCCAGGAAAGTATTGGGAATCCATTCGCATTGTTCCGTTTGATGCGGCTCGAACGCATACACCGGCGGAGCGCCCACCACCTTCTGGCCCGGATTGTGGCCTTCGGCCTGGGCGATGACGCGCGCTTCCTGCGCCACGTGCATGGCCAGGGGATGATCGAAGTTGTAGGGGTCCTTGACCGAGTGGCTCAATACGAATGCCGGCAGCACATCGCGATACACGTCGACCAGACGCATCAACGCCTCGTCGTTGACGCGCATGGGGTAGTCGCCCAAATCGAAGAATTCGATTTCGGCACCCAGGATGTCGGCAGCCTTTTGCGCCTCTTCGCGGCGCGCCTCTTTGACCTTGGCTTCCGTCATGTTGCCCTTGCGCCAGAGCTTGGCCGACTCGCCGCGTTCGCCGAAAGACAGGCAGACGACCTTCATGCGGTAGCCCTGGCGAACGTGGGTGGCAATGGCTCCGCCCGACCGCCATACGAAGTCGGCCGAATGGGCGCTGATCACAAGACCCGCTTTGGGTGTTTTTATGGTTTCAGTCATGTTGTATCCGTATAAGCTTGAACAATGAGGTGGTAGAACCCAGTATGCCAAAGAGGGCCGGGGGCCTGCCAGTGACTTTGCCTTTCATGTCGTGCGATTCGCTTATAGCAAGCCTCGCACTCCCCGGAGCCTCAAGGCTCCGCGGCCAATCCGATGAGGCGGGCCAATTGCTCGGGATCGCCCAGCAATACGCCGCTCTGGCCCTGCCAGCTGATTTGCCCGCGATCCAGGACGATGGCTCTTTCGGTAAGCTCCAGCGCCAGCTCGGCATGCTGCTCGACCAGCACGATGCCCATGCGCCCCGCCTGGCTCAGCTTGCGGAACGCATCGACCAGGCTGTCCACGATGACCGGGGCCAGACCCTCGAAAGGCTCGTCCAGCAGCAGGGCCTGGGGATTGCCGATAAGGGCGCGCCCGATGGCCAGCATCTGCTGCTCGCCGCCCGACAACTGATTGCCCATATTCCGCCGGCGTTCGGCCAGGCGCGGAAACAAGCCGTAAATGCCCGTCATGTCCCAATCGCCGGCGCGCGCGGCCACGCGCAGGTTTTCTTCCACGGTGAGCGAGGGGAAGATGTCGCGCTCCTGGGTTACCAGGCCAAGGCCGGCGCGGGTGCGCTCGTGGCTGGACACACGGCCGATGTCCCGGCCCTTGTAGCGAATGGCTCCCGAATGCTGGGTGGTCAGGCCCAGTATGGTGTTCAGCAACGTGGACTTGCCCACGCCGTTGCGGCCCAGGACGCTGAGGGTTTCGCCCACGTCCAGCGACATCGACAGGCCCTCCAGCACCACGGTTTCGCCATACCCGGCGACGATGTTTTCAATGTCCAGCAAATCAGGCATGTGTGCGCTCTCCTAGATAAACCGCGCGCACCCGTGGGTCGCTGCGCACTTCGTCCACGTTTCCTTCGACCAGCACGGCGCCCTCGACCAGCACAGTGATGCGCCGCGCGAAGCGGAACACCAGATCCATGTCGTGCTCGATCACCAGCGTGGCGACATCTTCGGGCAGACGTTCCAGCAGGTCGAACAAACGATGGCCCTCGGTGGAAGGCACGCCCGCCACCGGCTCGTCCAGCAGCAGGACGCTGGGCTTCAGCGCCAATGCCAGCGCAATTTCGATCAGGCGGCGCTGCCCGTAGGCCAGCGAAACGACGCTGCGTCCGGCCAGGTCCAGCAGGCCCAGCGAACGCAGCAGTTCGGCGGCCTCGTCCATGAGCGCCGAGGACTGTGTAACCCCCGTGAACAGGCGGCTGTCGATGCCTTCGCGGGCCGACAGGGCCAGGCCGATGTTCTCGCCCACCGTCAGTTGGTTGAACAAGGAATTGATCTGAAAGGTGCGCGCCAGGCCCAGCTTGACGCGCCGCTCGGAGGGCATGCCGGTGACATCGCGTCCCGACAGAAGAACCTGCCCCTTGGAGGGCTTGAGCAAGCCGGTGATCAGGTGTACCAGCGTGCTTTTCCCCGCGCCGTTGGGCCCGATGAGAGCGTGCCTGGCCCCGGGCTCGAGTTGCAGGTTGACGTCGCGCGTCACCTTCAGCTCGCCGAATTGCTTGCTTAAACCGCGCAGTTCCAGTGCGATGGTCATTTTGCGCCCTCCTTCCTGCTTAGCCTGGCCACCCATCCGGCCACGCCGTCGGGCGCATAGCGCACAATCAATATCAAGACCACGCCCAGCACGGCCAGCCAGTTGGTGGGGTCGAGCGCCGCGGCCCGATCGGACAGCACCACGAAGATAATGGCGCCGAAGAACGCGCCGTACAGACGGCCCGTGCCGCCCAGGGCCAGCATGACCACCACATTGGCCGACAAGGTGAACGACAGCGAGTCCAGGCCCACGATGCGGTTGATCTGGGCCGACAGGCCGCCGGCCACGCCCGCGATTGCCGCCGATATCGTGTACAGCACCCACAGGCGCCGCTCCACCGTGACCCCCAGCATGCGCATGCGCACCGGATTCTCGCGTATGCCCTGGGCGGTCAGGCCGATGGAGGAATTGACCAGCTTCTTGAGCAAGGCGTAGATAAGCGCCAGAACCACACAGGCGTAGACAAAGGCGGTGTGGCCGTAGATGTCGAACTTGAACAGCCCGAATATCGGCGAAATATCGTAGCCCGCCAGGCCATCGTCGCCGTTGGTGACCGACTTGGCCACGTTGGCCAGCTCCAGCAGCAGGGTCGCCACGGCCAGGGTCAGCATGAGCTGGGTCAGCCCGGTGGTGCGCAAAACGGCAAAGCCCGAAACCAGGCCCACCACGCCGGCCACCACCGCCGCCACGAGCAGCCCGCTGATGGGCTCGGCGGATACATGCAGCGCATACAAGGATGCGGCGTAGGCCCCCATCCCGAAAAAGGCCGCATGGCCCAGGGACTCGACCCCGCCGTAACCCTGAGCCAGATCCAGCGACAAGGCGAAGACGGCCATGACGGCCACTACGGCGGCAAGCGCCAGATAGCCCTCGGCGAAAAAGAAGGTCAGCACGGCGGCAAGCGCCAGCAGCGCGTCGACCCAGGTATAGCTTTGGCGCCTGAACGAGGCGATGACGAGGCCGGCGTCGGAAAGTTTATTCATGATTTCTCCACGAATCGGAAATTGTTGCCGCGGCTACCCGACGCGGGACACAAGGCCCCGCGGCCGCAACAGCAAAATGGCCAGCACAGCAAGATAAATGATGAAGCCGCCCAGCGCCGGGATGTAATACCGGCCCATGGTGTCGATGACGCCCAGCAGCAGGGCCGAATACAGCGAGCCCTTCAGGCTGCCCACGCCTCCCACCGCTACGACGATAAGCACCAGCACCAGGTATTTGAGTCCGTAATAGGGCTCCAGGGGCAGCATCTGGGTGCCCACGGCGCCGCCCAGGGCGGCCAGGCCGCAGCCGATGGCGAACGTGACGGCGAACACGACCGGCACATTGATGCCCACGCAGCGCGCCATGCGGGGATTGTCGACCGCCGCGCGCAGGCGGGCGCCGAAAGTGGTGTACTCCAGGCACAGCCACAACGCGCCGGCCACCACCACGCTAAGCACCAGCACGAACAGGCGATAGACCGAGATATTCATGGCGCCCATCGTGATCTGCCCCGTCAGTATGGACGGCAATACGATGCTCTGGATCTGCGGGCCGGCGATGTTCTTGACGATGGCCGTAACCACGAAGGTCATGCCCAGGGTCATCAGCAATTGCCCCAGCGCATTGCTTTTGTACACCCACTGGTACAAGGTACGCTCCAGGACCAGGCTGATCAGCATGGTTGCCGCCACGCCCAGAACCAGCGCCGCGAAATAGTTCAGGCCGACATGGCTGGCCAGCCACAGCGTAATGAAGCCTCCGACCATGGCAAAGGCCGAGTGCATGAGGTTGACGACTCGCATCACCCCCATGGTGATGGTCAGCCCGACGGAGATTAGGAACAGCATCATTCCGTACGACACACCGTCGATCAGCAGCGTCAGGAACGTGGAAAATACATGTGGCATTGAGAAAACTCGATTCGCAAATGGTGGCCGCGCCGGCAAAAAAGCCGCCAGAATACGAACGCGGCCAGATACGAAATTTCGGGAACAAAAACGGCATCCGGCCCGGGCCGGATGCCGGACAGCCTACTTGGCCGAAGCGGCATGCTGGACATGCCAGGGTTCGACCACCGCCGTATAGGTCTTGAACGGCACATTGCCCAATACGCCATCGACTTTTTCAATGCGGCGCATATAGACGTTCTGCGTGATTTCGCGCGTCTTGGGGTCGATGGTTACCGGCCCGCGCGGGCTTTCCCACGAATAGCCCTTTACCGCGGCCATGGCCTTGTCGCCGTCCTTCTTGCCGCCGGTCGCCTTGATCATTTTTTCGATCAGGTGCATGCCGTCGTACACCGCCAGCGACGCCAGGCTGGGCAGGGCGCCGTACTTGGCCTTGTACTTGGCCACGAAGTCCTTGTTGGCGGGATTATCGAGATAAGGCGAATAATGCTGGGCGGTGACCATGCCGATGGCGCTATCGCCGATGGCGGGCAGATCGGATTCCTGAGTCTCGTTGGTGGCCATCAGGGCAACACCCTGTTTGGCCAGGCCACGCGCATAGAAAGCCTTGATGAAGCCCGCCGACATGGGGCCCACCGGCATGAACATGAATACATGCTTGACGCCCGAATCGCTGACGCGCTGCAGGTAGGTGGAGAAGTCGGTCGTGCCCAGGGGAACCTTGATGGCCTCGACGATATTGCCGCCCATTTTCGTGAAGCCCGCCGTATAGGCGTCGATGGCGTCGTGGCCCGGCGCGAAATCGGCCGCCACGATAACCGCCTTGCGCGCGCCCTGCTCATAGGCCCATTGCGTCAGGGGAATGTTCAGCTGCCATTGGGTAAAGCCCGCGCGCACGAAATACGGCGACTTGTCGGTCACGCTGGACGTGCCGCTGTTGCCCATGATGTACGGAGTTTTGGTTTCGTTGACGATGTCGGCCGTACCCATGATGGTCGGGGTGAACGCGCCGCCGATCAGGTACTGCACTTTGTCGCGCACCACCAGCTCCTGGGCCAGTTGGCGAGCGCGTTGGGGGCTGGAGCCGCCTTCGTCGCGCTTGACGACGGTAATGGTATGGCCGTCGATCTTGCCGCCGTGTTCGTCAAGGTAAAGGCCGACGCCGCGATCGTATTCCTGGCCCCACCACGAATAGGTGCCCGAATACTGGCTCAGC
>JBEBXF010000101.1:0-9260 GCA_040391725.1 Eoetvoesiella caeni
CGCGATGAACATGGTACCATTGCACGAGTATTTGTAAGCGCCCTAAGGCGTGCCGGCTTGGATGGCTTGCGTGGGGCAATCGTCGAATCCGGTCAGATCGCAGGAAACAATGCGCTTAATATCCAAAATCTTCAATCTGAATGACCCTGGTTGGGGTCGTGGCAACAATAACGGCAACAACGAGCCGCCGCGCCGGCCGGGCGAAGGCCCTCCCGATCTGGACGAGGTATGGCGCGATTTCAACAGCCGTATCGGTGCGCTGTTCGGGCGCAAGCCCCGCCGCGGCGGCCAAGGCGGCGGCAACGGAGGCGGCGGGCCGGTATTGTCCATGCCCAGCGGTTCTCCAAAGCTGTTCATCGTGGCGGCGATCGTCATCGTCCTGCTGTGGCTGGCCAGCGGCTTCATGATCGTCCAGGAAGGGCAGGTGGCCGTCATCACCAAGTTCGGCAAATACACCAAAACGCTGGGGCCTGGCCTGCAGTGGCGCCTGCCGTACCCCATCGAAAACGACCAGACCGTCAATATTTCCCAACTGCGTACTTTCGAAGTGGGCTTTCGCGGGTCGGCGCGCAACAAGGTTCTGCCCGAATCGCTCATGCTCACCACCGACGAAAACATCGTCGACCTGCAGTTCGTCGTGCAGTACCGCCTGAGCAGCAACGGGGCTCCCGATTACTTGTTCAAAACCAGCAATCCCGACGAATCCGTCCGCCAGGCGGCCGAAACCGCCATGCGCGAAGTCGTGGGCCAGCAGCCCATGGACTCGGTGCTGTATTCCGGCCGAACCGAAATCGCCGCTCAGGTTCAAAAACTCGCCCAGACCATTCTCGACCGCTATCAAACCGGCATACAACTGAGCACCGTCGCCATTCAAAACGTGCAGCCGCCCGAGCAGGTGCAGGCGGCGTTCGACGACGCGGTCAAGGCCGGCCAGGATCGCGAGCGCCAAATCAACGAGGGCAATGCGTATGCCAGCAAGGTGGTGCCTGAAGCCCAGGGCCAGGTGGCTCGCATGGTTCAGGACGCCGAAGGCTACCGAGCCAAGGTCGTCGGCGACGCGAAGGGCGATACTGCGCGTTTTGCCAGCGTCGAGTCCGAATTCGCCAAGGCTCCCGACATCACCCGCGAGCGCATGTATCTTTCGACCATGCAAACCATATTGGCCAATACCGGCAAGGTCATGCTGGATGCCCAGGCCGGCAACAATATGCTGTATTTGCCGCTGGACAAAATCATTCAGCAGGTGTCTCGCGACGCGGGCAACCATAATAACGCCGCGGCAGCGGCCGGCGCCGCCGCCAGCACGCCGCCCGCGCCGGCAAAAAGCGCCGCCGGCACTACGGGAAGCAGTCGCCCCAGCCCCTACGGCAACGGGCCGGCTTCGCAGAACTCCCTGTCTGTGAATCGTTTCTCGCGCTAACCCGAGGCCCATCATGCAACGTTCCTTTCCTTACCTGATCGGCCTGATTATCGTTCTGGCCATATTGTCTTCCTGCGTATTCATCGTGCGCGAACGCGACTCGGCCCTGGTGTTCGCCCTGGGCGAGGTGCGGGAAACCATTACCGAGCCGGGCTTGTACTTCAAGCTACCGCCTCCCTTTGAAAACGTGGTGTTTCTCGACAAGCGCCTGCAAACCATCGAAAGCAAGGATCCCGAGCGCATCCAGACCGCCGAAAAGAAAAACCTTCTCATCGACTCCTTCGTGAAATGGCGCATCGTGGATCCGCGCCTGTTCTACGTCACCTTCGGCTCCAACACGCGCGCCGCCGAAGAGCGCCTTTCGGCGCAGATCCGCGACGCGCTCAACGCCTCGGTCAACGTGCGCACCGTCAAGCAGGTGGTGTCCAACGAACGGGGCGCCATCATGCAGGAAATGCTGCACAACGTGGATGCGCGCGCCAAGCCGCTGGGGGTGGATGTGGTCGACGTGCGTTTGCGCCGCATCGATTTCGCGCCCGAGATCTCCGAGTCCGTCTATCGGCGCATGGAAGCCGAGCGCAAGGAAGAGGCCAACCGCCTGCGCGCCACCGGTGCGGCCGACAGCGAAAAAATCCGCGCCCAGGCCGACCGCCAGCGCGAAGAGCTTCTGGCCACGGCCTATGCCAAAGCGCAAGGCATAAAGGGCGAGGGCGATGCTGCCGCGGCTGCCATCTACAACCAGGCCTACAGCAAGAACCCCCAGTTCTACAGCTTCTATAAAAGCCTGGATGCCTACAAGGAAATCTTCTCCAAGCCCAGCGACCTCATGGTGCTGAGCCCCAAATCCGATTTCTTCAAGTACTGGGCGACGCCCAAGGGAACGGGCGCCACCGCGCCCTGAACCGCCAAATGGTGAATCCGCCACAAAAAGCGGATCCGCCATTTGGGGTTAAGGCAACAACACGGTACAATACGCCGTAAGTTTGAATACATCCGCAAGCGACTTGGCGGGCTTACGCCCCAAGTCGCTTTTTGTTTGGCTGCTACATTTGCAATGGTATTTTTCAGGGCTGCATAATGTCCAATTGGTTGTTGCCGGAAAGTCTGGCCGATATTCTTCCCGCCGAAGCGCGCCGCATCGAAGAGCTGCGGCGCGATCTGCTTGATTTGTATCGTACATACGGGTTCGAGCTGGTGGCGCCGCCGCTGGTCGAATACATCGATTCCTTGCTGTCGGGCGCCGGCGGCGACCTTAATTTGCGCACCTGCAAACTGGTCGACCAGTTGTCGGGACGCACCATGGGCGTACGGGCCGACATGACGCCGCAGGTGTCGCGCATCGACGCGCACTTGCTCAATCGCCAGGGCGTCACGCGCCTGTGCTATTGCGGCACGGTCCTGCATGCCCGTCCCACCGGCCTGCTCTCCGAGCGCGAGCTGCTGCAGATCGGCGCCGAGATTTTCGGCCATGCTGGTGTCGAGGCCGATATCGAAATCATTCAACTGGCCGTCGAAAGCGTGCGCTGCGCGGGCATCCAGCAGCCCCGCCTTGACTTGAACCATCCGGGCGTGGTGCGCAGCATCATCGACTCGGATCCGGCGCTCGTCCCTTTGGCGGACGAAATCTGCGAACTGCTCAGCACCAAAGACGTGCCCGGCCTGGTCGAGCTGGGCAAGCGCGTTCCCGAAATCCGTCCCTCCAGCCTGCAGGCCTTGCTGGAGCTGCCGTCGCTGTATGGCGGCATCGAGGTCATCGAGAAGGCGTTGCGCATCTTGCCGGCTTTGCCGGCCATCCAGTCGGCCATGGCCGATCTGCAAACGCTTATCCGCGCCTTGCCCGAATTCGATTTCAGCATCGACCTGGCCGATATGGGCAGCGGGTATGGCTATCATTCGGGCGTGGTGTTTTCGATCTACGCCGAAGGCTGGCATGATGCGCTGGTCAAGGGCGGCCGCTACGACGGCATGGGCAAGGCTTTTGGCCGCAGCAGGCCGGCCACCGGCTTCAGTCTCGACCTGCGCAAGCTGTCGTCGGGATTGCCGCCGGCGCCTCTGGCCAAGGCCATACGGGCCCCCTGGGGAAGCGACCCGGCGCTGGTCGAGTCGTTGCGGGCTTTGCGCGCCGCGGGTGAAATCGTGGTTCAAGCCTTGCCGGGCGAAGTTCACGATGTCGACGAGTTCAACGTCGACCGGGAACTGGTTCTTGAAAACGGCAAATGGCAAACAAGAGCGGTCAAGTAGGCCCGGCGGGCCGTTTACCGCATGGTTTAACTTATTTGACCCGCGGGGCGGGCACAAATCTTTTATATACATGACATGAGCAAGAATATCGTGGTTATCGGCACCCAGTGGGGTGACGAAGGCAAGGGAAAAATCGTCGACTGGCTGGCTGAATCGGCCCAGGGCGTAGTGCGTTTCCAGGGCGGGCACAATGCCGGCCATACCCTGTGGATCAACGGCAAAAAAACCATCTTGCGCCTGATTCCTTCGGGCATCATGCACGACACCGTAACCTGCTATATCGGCAATGGCGTGGTGCTGTCGCCCGAGGCCCTGCTCAAGGAAATCGCCGAGCTGGAAGCGGCGGGGCTGAACGTGCGTTCGCGCCTGCAGATTTCGCCGGCGTGCCCGCTCATCCTGCCGTATCACGTGGCTGTGGATCAAGCCCGCGAAGCGCGCAAGGGCGAAGGCAAGATCGGCACCACCGGGCGGGGTATCGGGCCCGCCTACGAAGACAAGGTGGCGCGTCGCGCATTGCGCGTGCAAGACCTGTACGAACCCGCCGTTTTCCAGGAAAAGCTTGCCGAAGCCCTGGATTACCATAATTTCGTGCTGACCAAGTACCTGGGCGCCGAGGCCATTGCCTTCGACGCCGTGCGCGATCAGGCCATGGCGCTTGCCCAGGAAATCCAGCCCATGGTGGCCGACGTCTCGCACAATTTGTACGTCGCGCAAAAAACCGGCCACAGCCTGCTGTTCGAAGGCGCGCAGGGCGCGCTGCTCGATATCGATCACGGCACCTATCCGTTCGTCACCAGCAGCAATTGCGTTTCCGGCGCGGCGGCGGCCGGGGCTGGCGTCGGCCCTCAGTCGCTGAGCTATGTGCTGGGCATTGCCAAAGCCTATGCCACACGTGTCGGATCGGGGCCTTTCCCCACCGAGCTGCAGGACGAAACCGGCCGCCATCTGGCCGAAGTCGGCAAGGAATTCGGATCGGTTACCGGCCGTCCCCGCCGCTGCGGCTGGTTCGACGGCGCGGCCATGAAGCGTTCGGTCATGATCAACGGCATTTCCGGCTTGTGCATTACCAAGCTCGACGTGCTGGACGGCATCGAGCAGATCAAGATCGGCGTCGGCTACCGCTATAAAGGCGAATTCCTGGACGTCCTGCCCAATGGCGCCGCGGCGGCGGCCGAGGCCGAACCCGTCTTCGAGGAAATGGCCGGCTGGACGGAGTCCACGGTGGGCATCACCGATTACGACAAGCTTCCGGTCAACGCCCGCCGCTATCTGCAGCGCATCGCCGAAGTCTGCGACGTGCCCATCGACATGATCTCCACCGGCCCGGACCGCCTCGAAACCATCGTCTTGCGCCATCCGTTCATGGGCTGATCCGCGGGTGCCCGATTGCAAGATCGGGCATCGAGCCGGTATCATTACGCTCCCCGCAGGCAAAAATCAGAACAGGAGAAATTCCCATGGCCCTTCCTTCAAGCACGGATCGCGATCTATGGGTCAGTTGGGATCAGTACAACGCCCTTATCGAGCGTCTGGCCCTGAACATCCATGCGTCGGGCTGGCAGTTCGAGAAAATCGTCTGCCTGGCCCGGGGCGGCGTGCGGGTAGGGGACGTATTGTCGCGTATTTACGATGTGCCCCTTGGCATCCTGGCCACCAGCAGCTACCGCGAGGCGGCGGGCACCCAGCAGGGCAGCCTGGATATCGCCCAGTTCATCACGATTACGCGCGGCACGCTGGACGGCAAAGTGTTGCTGGTTGACGACATGGTCGATACCGGCCTTACCTTCAACCGCGTCGGCGAGCATCTGCGTAAGCAGTTTCCGGCCATTACCGAAATGCGCAGCGCGGTCCTGTGGTGGAAGGGGCACGCCAAGGCCACTCCCGACTATTACGTCGACAAGCTGCCGACCAATCCCTGGATCCACCAGCCTTTCGAAGACTACGACAGCCTGCGCCCGCACCAGCTTGAAGCCTGGGTAAGAAAAGGGCGGTCATCCTGAGCGATTCGTGGTAGAATACTTGGCTATGGTTTAGCTTTACCCGGGGTATATGGCTTGCCGGACTGGTTTGCCCTGCGGGTTTGCTTGGCAATTTACCGGAGTCGGGCGTCCAGCCCGGGTACCCAACGAATTTTCAACGAATTTTATTTAACTATTTAAAGGCTTAAGACTACATGCCTATCGTTCGTCTTAAAGAAAACGAGCCCTTCGAAGCTGCTTTGCGCCGCTTCAAGCGCACCATCGAAAAAATCGGCCTCCTGACCGAGCTGCGTTCGCGCGAGTTTTACGAAAAGCCCACCGCCGAGCGTAAGCGCAAGCACGCCGCCGCCGTCAAGCGTCACTACAAGCGCATTCGCAGCCAACAACTGCCTCCGCGCATGTATTGATTGATTCCTGACTCATTTGTCCAGGAGTTACTCGCCCGAGTAGATGTTGTCGACGTCGTCGGGCGATACGTTCAGTTGCGCAAGGGTGGGGCCAATCTGCTTGGCCTGTGCCCCTTCCACAACGAAAAAAGCCCATCTTTTACCGTCAGCCCCACCAAACAGTTTTATCACTGCTTCGGTTGCGGAGCGCATGGTAGCGCCATTTCCTTTTTGATCGAGCACACCGGAGCCAGTTTTCCGGAGGCGGTGCGCAGCCTTGCCGCGTCCGCAGGCATGACCGTACCCGAAGAAGCCCGCAGCCCGCGGCAAACCGCCCAGGCCAGGCAGCGCAAGGAAGAAGTCTCGCGCCACCAGCAAATACTGGATGCCGCGCAGGCGCATTACGTGCGCGAGCTCAAGGCCAGCCAGCCCGCCATACGCTACCTGAAGCAGCGCGGTCTGAGCGGCGAAATCGCGGCCCGTTTCGGGTTGGGGTGGTCGGGCACCAATCGCCGCGGCCTGGCCACCGTGTTTCCGCAATACGAAGACCCGTTGCTGGTGGAGTCGGGCCTGGTCATCGAGGCCGACGACGGCCGCCGCTACGATCGGTTCCGCGAACGCGTCATGTTCCCCATTCGAAACACGCGGGGCCATATCATCGGCTTCGGCGGGCGGATCATCGACAAGGGCGAGCCCAAATACCTGAACTCCCCCGAAACCCCCCTGTTTTCAAAGGGGCACGAGCTGTACGGGCTTTGGGAGGCGCGCGCCGCCATTCGCTCCGAAGGCTGCGTGCTGGTTGTCGAAGGGTATATGGACGTCGTGGGACTGGCTCAGCAGGGGGTGGGCAATGCCGTGGCCACCCTGGGCACGGCGACCACGCCCAATCACGTGCAGAAGCTGCTGCGCACCAGCGACAAAATCGTTTTCAGCTTCGACGGCGACAAGGCCGGGCGCCGGGCGGCCTGGCGGGCGCTGCAAACCTGCCTGCCGCTGCTGCGCGACGACGCGTCGATCCGGTTTTTGTTCTTGCCCGCCGAACACGACCCGGATTCCTATGTCCGCGAGTACGGGGCGGAGGCGTTTCGCGCCGCGCTGGCGGAAGCCATGCCTTTGTCCCGGTTCATGCTCGATGAACTGGCCTCCCGGCATCCGATGAACGAGGCGGAGGGCCGGTCGGCTTGTGTGCACGAAGCCAAACCTTTGCTGGCCCTCATCCCCGAAAGTACGCTGCGGATCCAGATCGAGCGCGAATTCGCCCGGCTGGTGCAATTGACGCCCGACGAATTGGCGCAGATGCTGGCGGCCATGCCCGCGCCTGCACCCGTGCGTGCGTCCGGCGCCGCCGAGCCCGCGGGCGCCCGCCAGGCGGGGGGCGATACGCCGGGATTTGCCCCCGCCGCGGAATACCACGAACCACCGGGGTTCATGGACGACGATGCCGCCGGATTCGAGCCTGATTTTTCCAGCGCTTATCCGGCCGCGCCGGCGCGGGGTTCCACACCGCGGCGCGGAGAGGGCGGCGCCCGCCAGTCCAGGGCGGTGACGCCCATGGCAAAGCGTTTATTGCGTTTGTTGCTGGCGCATCCCGATCTGGTTGCGGGCATGGGCGACCAGCAGCTTGAAATCCTCGAGCAAAGCCCCCATTTAGCTTTGGTGCGCGATTTGATCGCGCTGGCCAATACCAGCGGCGCGCGCCACGTCGGCGCCTTGCTGCAGGCGGCCGAGCCCGAATCCGAGCTGGCGTTGCTGCTTGGCTCGCTGAGCAGCGAAATCCTTGCCCAGGAGGATCTGCCCGATCCCCTGGCCGAATGGAACGATGCCTTGCACCGCATCGAACTGGAGGCGATCAAGGCGGAGCAGTCGGCGCTGATCCAGGCCGGCCTTGCCGACGAGGCGTCGCGCCAGCGTTATCAAAAATTGACACGGCGCCTGGCACTGCTAAATAGTGCTTCGTAGTGTCAAGTGCTGTAAAATAGAATGTTTCGCATAAAGTCAATGTGTTAGTGTGCTTTGTACCAGCACGTCCGGGCTTCGGTTCGGCGTGGCGCGTTCGGTGCGATGCCCGCAAAACAACGGCGTATCAACGTAAACCCGCTTTCGGCCTTGCAAATACAGTCAAGGATTTATTAATTCATGGGTTTGGCGTCGTGCGTCGGCGTTTCGCGCTGCATATATGACTTCTTGTGACAAGTTAGTTTTGCCCTGCAACACTTGATGGCGTTATAACCAATCAAGTGCTTTTGCGCCTACGGAAGCGACTATGACCAAAGCTATTGGTAAAACCACCTTAGCAGCTGAAAACGAAGCTGTGAAAAAAATTGCAAGCAAGACCAGCGCCGCGGCGGGCAAAACCGCCGCGAAAACCGCCGTCAAGGCCGAAACCGCCAAGCCTGCAGTAAAGAAGGCGGCAGCCAAAAAGGCGCCTGCCAAGGCGGCCGCCGCCAAGCCCGTTGCCGCCCAGGCGGCCGCTCCGGAAGCCGAAGCCCCCAAAAAAGGCAAGGCCGGCCGCGCTGCGCCGACCGGCCGGCGTCCAGGCCGGCCCGCCAAGTCGGCCAATAACGATGCGCCCAACTTCAGCGACGACGACAGCGACATCGAGGCCGAAGTCATCCCCGATCTCAAGCCGCTTCCGAAGCGCGGCGGCAAGCGCGGCAAGGGCGACAAAGACGTGCCCGCGCGCAGCCAGATGACGGCCGAAGAGCAGGAAGCGCGCCGCAATCGCCTTAAAGTGCTCATCAAGCTGGGCAAAGAGCGCGGCTACCTCACCTATGGCGAAATCAACGACCATCTGCCCGACGATCTGGTCGACGCCGAAGCCATCGACGGCATCATCAGCACGTTCAGCGACATGGGCATTTCGGTCTACGACCAGGCGCCCGACGCCGAATCCCTGCTGCTCAACGACAACGCTCCCGTGGCCTCCAACGACGACGACGTCGAGGACGAAGCCGAGGCGGCGCTTACCACCGTGGACTCCGATTTCGGCCGCACCACCGACCCTGTGCGCATGTACATGCGCGAAATGGGCACGGTCGAGCTGCTGACCCGCGAGGGCGAAATCGAAATCGCCAAGCGCATCGAAGACGGTCTCAAGCACATGGTCATGGCCATTGCTGCCTGCCCCACCACCGTCAACGAAATCCTCACCCACATCCGGCAAGTGCGTGAAGGCCACATGCAGATCGACGAGGTCGTCGACGGCCTCATCGATGAAGAAGGCGAAGACTACGC
>JBEBXF010000102.1:0-9230 GCA_040391725.1 Eoetvoesiella caeni
TCATGCCCGAGCCGCCGATCCCCACGAAATGCAGGCTTTGTATTCTATGTTTCATGCGGCGCTCCTTGATACTTGTTCGCATGCGTCCGCAATTTGCCGCGTGGCGTTCAGGCTGGCATGCTCGTGCGCATGGGCGGCCACCTGAAGCAGTTCCCCGCGCGTCCGCTCCTTCAACCACTGCGCCAGCCAGGACACTGAAAATTCGGATTGTTTGCGCAGCCAGCCGCCCTTGCATTCGCTCAGATAGCGGGCGTTGGCCGTTTGATGATCGTCGATGGCGCCCCGCAGCGGAATGAACAGCGCGGCCACGCCGGCAGCCGCCACCTCGGCGACCGTCATGGCGCCGGCGCGGCAAATCAACAGATCGGCCTGGGCCAGCGCCCCGGCCATATCGTCGATGAACGCCACGCATTGCGCCTGCACGCCAGCCTGCTCGTAGGCGGCGCGCACGGCCTCGATATGCCGTTCGCCGGCTTGATGCGTCACGACCGGCCGATCTTCAGGCGCCAGCTGCCGCACAGCCTGGGGCACCGTATCGTTCAAGGCCTGGGCGCCAAGGCTTCCGCCCACGACCAGTATTCTCAAAGGCCCCTGGCGCGCGGCGTAGCGTTCGCCAGCGGGCGGTAATTGAACCACTTCGAGCCGCACGGGATTCCCGACCATCAACGCGCCCGGCAACGCGCCGGGAAATCCCAACAGCACTTTGCTGGCGATGCGAGCCAGCCAGCGGTTGGCGGTTCCGGCAACCGCGTTCTGCTCATGCACGACCAGGGGAATCCGCAGTAGTGCCGCCATCAGCCCGCCTGGAAACGCCACATACCCGCCCATGCCCAGCACGACGTCGGGCCGCAACCCGCGCAAGTGGCGCGCGGCCTGCCGGCAGGCGCCGATCAGGGTAAAGGGCAGCTTCAGCAGCGCGGCAACGCCCTTGCCGCGCACGCCCGAAAAGCGCAGCGCCGCCATTTCGATGCCCTGGGCGGGCACAAGCCGCCCTTCCATGCGTTCCGGATGGCCCAACCAGACGACACGCCAGCCGCGCGACTGCATTTCGCGCGCCACGGCCAGGCCCGGCATGATATGCCCGCCAGTGCCGCCCGCCATGATCAACAAGGTGCGCGCTTTCATGTCCGCTTGCCTCGCATCAGGTTCCGGTTTTCATGATCGACGCGCAACAGCAGCGCCACCGCCACGAGATTCATGACAATGCCCGATCCTCCGTAGCTGACCAGCGGCAGGGTAAGCCCTTTGGTGGGCAGCAGGCCGACGCACACGCCGATATTGATGAAGGTCTGCACGCCGAACCACAGCGCCACGCCCTGCGCCACCAGGCCATTGAAGATGCGCTCCATGGCGATGGCCTGCCGGCCGATGTCGAAGGCCCGCCACACTACGTAGGCAAATACGGCGATCAGGCACGCCACGCCGACAAAGCCCAGTTCTTCGCCGATGACCGCGACGATGAAATCGGTGTGCGCCTCGGGCAGGTAGTGCAGCTTTTCGATGCTGGCCCCAAGCCCCACGCCCAGCCATTCGCCGCGGCCGAAGGCGATCAGCGAGTGCGACAACTGATAGGCGCTGCCGTAGGCATTGTCGGGGTTCCAGGGATCCAGGTAGACGAACAGGCGCTCACGGCGCCACGGCGAAGCCCAGATCAGCAGCAGGAAGCTGCCCACCAGCACGCCCAGCAGGCTGGAGAACAGCTTGCCGTTGATCCCGCCGATGAACAAGATGCCCACGGCAATGGCCACGATCACCATGAAAGCGCCCAGGTCGGGCTCGAGCAGCAGCACCATGCCCACGGCGCCAAGGGCCGTGGCCATGGGCAGAAAACCGCGGAAAAAATTATGCATGTGCTCCTGCTTGCGCACGGTGTAATCGGCCGCATACAAAATAATGGCGACCTTCATCAATTCGGAGGGCTGGAAATTCAGCGGCCCCAAAGGCAGCCAGCGCCGTGCGCCGTTGACCTCGCGGCCCAGGCCCGGCACCAGGACCACGAGCAGAAGCAGCATGCTCACGATGAACAGCGGTATGGCTATCTTTTGCCAGACCTTGAGAGGCACGCTCAGCACGAAGGCGGCGCACAGTACGCCGACCAGCCCGAACAAACCGTGCCGGATCACGAAATAAAAGCGCCCGTAGCTTTCGTAGCGCGGCCCGTCGGCCAGGGCGATGGAAGCCGAATACACCATGAGCAGGCCGAACAGCACCAGGGCGCCCGTGGCGACGAGCAGCCCGAGATCGAAATTGGACATGGTCGTGCGGCCGGGCCGCACGGCATTCACGCCGGAAGTCAGATCCGCGAACAGGCTCATGCCATTTCCCCCTTGTCCAGCGCCCGCTCTTGCACAGCCTGGACGAACACCTGGCCGCGATGGTTGTAGTTCCTGAACATGTCCATGCTGGCGCAGGCAGGCGACAGCAGCACGGTATCGCCCGGCTGCGACAATGCCAGCCCGCGCTCGACGGCTTCTTCCATGGTCGATGCATATTCCATGGGAACGCCCGCCTCGGCCAAGGCCTCGCCGATGACCGGCCCGTCCTCGCCGATGAGCACGACAGCCCGGCCATGCTCGCGTACGACCTTGAGCAAAGGAGAAAAGTCCTGTCCCTTGCCCAGGCCGCCGGCAATCAGTACCGCCTTTTGACCCAGCCCTTCCAGCGCGGCCACCGTGGCGCCCACGTTGGTTCCTTTGCTGTCGTTGACGAAATCGACGCCGGCAATGGCCCGAACGAACTCGACCCGGTTGGGCTCGCCCGCATATTCACGTAACGCGCGCAGCATCGGCGCCCACCCCAGATCAAGGCTGCGGCACAATGCCAGCGCGGCCAGGGCGTTCAGGGTGTTGTGCTGGCCGCGCACGCGCAGCGCATCGGCCGGCATCAGCCGCGAAACCCGGCCGGCATCGCGCAACGGTTCCTGCTCGGCTTTGCGGCGCTTGCCCGTGCTTGCGGCGGGCAGGTCGAAATCGTTAGCCTCGCTGGCGCACAGCCAGGCAACGCCATGGCTGCCTTCCAGCCCGAGATCACCCACCCAATGCGGGGCATCCTTCCCGAAAGACCGGACGGACACCGCCCTCGATTCGGGCACCATGTCGGCCACGACCGCGTCGTCCCGATTGATCACGGCGACCTTCGCCATGGCCAGCAGCCTGGCTTTGGCGGCGGCGTAAGCCTGCATGGATCCGTGCCAGTCCAGGTGATCCTGGGTGACGTTGAGCACCACGGCGGCATCCGGAGCCAGCGACGACGTGGACTCCAGTTGGAAGCTCGACAGCTCCAGCACCCAGACGTCGGGAAGATCCGCCGCATCCAGCGCATCGCCCAGCGCGGCCAGCGCCGCCGGGCCGATGTTGCCGGCCGCGCGGGCGCTGCGCCCGCCGGCCTGCACCAGAAGCCGGGTCATGGAGGTCACCGTGGTCTTCCCGTTGGTGCCGGTCACCGCCAGCACATTGGGGCGGTAGCCTTGTCCGGCCATATCGGCCAGCGCACGGGCAAACAACTCGATCTCGCCCAGCACTTCGATATCTTTTTGCCGGGCCAGCGCCAGAAGCGACTTCACGGGCTCCTGCGCCGGCGACAAGCCCGGGCTGAGCACAATGCGCGTCACGTCGGCCAGTGCATCCTCGACGAAGCATTCGCTGCCCAGCCGGAAATCGGCGTCGACGCCGTCCAGCTTCGCGCGCAAGGCATCCAGTCCCCCCGGCTGCGCACGCGTATCCAGCACGCGCAGGCGCGCGCCATTCCTGGCGCACCACAAGGCGGCGGCCGCTCCCGTCTCACCCAGACCAAGAATCAGGTTCAACGTTCCCGCACCGACCGAAGGAAAGGAATAATCGCTCATCGCAGTTTCAACGTCGCCAGGCCTATCAGCACCAGCATCATGGTAATGATCCAGAAACGCACGACCACCTGCGTTTCTTTCCAGCCGCCCACCTCGAAATGATGATGCAGCGGCGCCATTCGCAAGATGCGCCTGCCCTGCCCATATCGTCGCTTGGTGTACTTGAAGTACGACACCTGCAGCATCACGGAAAGCGTTTCCACCACGAACACGCCGCCCATGATGAACAGGACGATCTCTTGGCGCACGATCACGGCGATCGTGCCCAGCGCGCCGCCCAGGGCCAGCGCGCCGACATCGCCCATGAACACCTGAGCGGGATAGGCGTTGAACCACAAGAACGCCAGGCCCGCCCCGCCGATGGCGGCGCACAGAACCATCAGCTCGGAGGCGCCGGGTATATACGGAAACAGCAAGTACTTGGAATAGTCGACGCGGCCCACCACATACGCGAAGATGCCCAAAGCGCTGCCCACCATGACGGTCGGCATGATGGCCAGGCCGTCCAGGCCGTCGGTCAGATTCACGGCATTGCTGCTGCCCACGATCACGAACCAGGTCAATGCCGCAAAGCCGAATACGCCCAGGGGATAGCTGACACTCTTGAAAAACGGCACGATCAGGTCGGCGCGCGTCGGCAGAGGCATGGTGAATCCGCTCAGCGTCCAATCCCGGAACAAGGGCCACAAATCGGCATTGGCGGGCGCGGCCACGGCAAACGTCAGATAGATGGCGGCGATCACGCCAATTACGGCCTGCCAGAAAAACTTGCGGCGCGACGACATGCCTTCCGGATCGTGGTTGACGACTTTTTTATAGTCGTCCGCCCAGCCTATCCAGCCAAAGCCGAACGTCACCAGCAGAACCACCCAGACGAAGCGATTCGTCCAGTCCGCCCACAGCAAGGTGCTGACGGCGATGGATATGAGGATCAGGACGCCGCCCATGGTCGGCGTGCCGGTTTTCTGCAAATGGGATTCAGGGCCGTAGGCGCGCACGGCCTGGCCGATCTTCATTTCGGTCAGTTTGCGGATGACGCGCGGCCCCGCATACAAGCCGATGAGCAGCGCCGTGCCGCAAGCCAGCATGGCGCGCAATGTAATGTATTCGAACACGCCGAAAGCGCGCATATGGGAATCAGACAGCCAACGCGCCAGTTCAAGCAGCATCGTATTCCCCTTTGTTTTTATTCATCGTCTTCTGCATGAAACCTTGGACAACCCGCTCCATGCGGGTGCTTCGTGAACCTTTGACCAGGACGTTGGACGGGGCCAGGCCGCATAAATGCGCAATCAATTCGTCGATCGAATCGAAGGCGCAAGCCCCGTCTCCGAAAGCCTCGGCCGCGTATCGCGCGGCCGGGCCGAACGTCAGCAAAACCTCGATGCCGCGCTCTTTGGCGTACGCCCCCACCTCGACATGCATGGCGGGCCCCTCGGCGCCTACCTCGGCCATGTCGCCCAGCACGAGAACCCTGCCGCCAGTCATCCCGGCCAGCACATCGACGGCGGCGCGCACGGAATCAGGATTGGCGTTATAGGTGTCGTCGACCAACTGCAGCCCGCCGGCCAGCAGATGCGGCTGCATCCGTCCCGCCACGGGATTGAATTGCTCCAGCCCTTGCTTGACCGCATCCAGAGGCGTCCCCGCGGCAATTGCGCACGCGGCCGCCGCCAGCGCATTGCGCAGGTTGTGCAGGCCAGGCGCCGACAGGGACAACAGGCATGAGCCCGCGGGGGTATGCAACTGGCAGCGGGTTCTGGCCGGCTCGGCCTGGATCTGGTCGGCATGCACGTCGAATGCCGCATCCAGCCCGAAAGTCAGCACGGCCCGCGAGCCCGCGAGCTCTCGCCATAATCCGGCAAAGCTGTCGTCGCCGGGGAATACCGCCACGCCGCTGTCAGGCAGCGCGGCCAGCACGGCGCCGTTTTCCCGGGCGACGGCTTCGACCGTATGCATGAACTCCTGATGTTCGCGCTGGGCATTGTTGACCAGCGCGATGGTGGGCTGGGCCATTTTGCCCTGTTGCCCGATTTCGCGGGGGTGATTCATGCCCAGCTCGAAAACCGCCGCGCGATGCGCATCGCGCAGCCGCAGCAAGGTCAATGGCACGCCAATATCGTTGTTGAAATTGCCCGCCGTCGACAACGCCCCCTGCTCGCCCTTCCACGCCCTGAGGATGGAAGCGATCATTTCCTTGGTGGTGGTCTTGCCATTGCTGCCCGTGACGGCAATGGCGGGCAGGCTGAACCGCCGGCGCCACATCGTGCCCATCCGGCCAAGCGCTTCGCGGGTATCGCCCAACTCGAACTGCGCCAGCGCCAGGGCCGGATTGCGCCGTTCCACAATGGCGGCGCACGCGCCCGCCTGGCCGACCTGCGCCAGATAGTCGTGGCCATCGAACGCTTCGCCCTTCAGGGCAAGGAATATCTGCCCCGGCTGAATCGAACGGGAGTCCGTGGAAAGCGTCGGATTGCGCAGCCATGTCAGCGCAAGGCGCGACCACTCCCTGTCGTCGAAAGGTGTACGCGCGCCCCGCACTTCCTGATACGTTTCGTGGCCCTTGCCGGCCAGCAGCACGACATCTTCCGGCTTGGCGCTCCACACCGCCGACAGAATCGCCAAGGCCCGGTCGGGCTCGACAACCGGAGCCTGCGGCATGCCGGCAATGATCTCGTCCAATATGGCTTGCGGGTCTTCGTCGCGCGGATTGTCGCTGGTAAGAACGACCCGATGCGCCAGGCGCGCCGCAATACCTCCCATGATCGGCCGCTTGCCGCGGTCGCGGTTGCCTCCGCAACCGAACACGCACGCCAGTTGCCCCCCGCGCGCCTGAGCCACTTCACGCAGGGCCAGCAACGCGCGTTCCAGCGCATCGGGCGTGTGAGCGTAGTCCACCACCACCATGGGCAGGGCGACGGCAGCATCGCCGCAGGCCTCGGACTCGACGATCTGCAGCCGACCTTCCACGGAACGCAAGGTGGCCAGCACGCGCGCAATCCGCGCCAACGGCCAACCCAGGTACTGCAGCACGCCGGCCACCAGCAGCAAATTGGAAACATTGTGCTGCCCGACCAGACGCGTCACGATCTGTGCCACGCCATCCCGGGTCTCGAGGTTGAAGATCAGGCCATACGTGCCGGTCTGGATGTCCCGCGCGTGGATATCCGCGGCGCCGCCTTGCTGCAGCGAATACGTGAGGGGCTCCAGCCCCGACGCGGCGGCCGCCAGCTCGACGCCGGCGGGGTCATCCACATTGATGACGGCATGGCGCAATCCCGGCCAATCGAACAGCGAGAACTTGGCCCGTTTGTAGTCCGCCACCGTCTTGTGATAATCGAGATGGTCGCGCGTAAGATTCGTGAATCCGGCGATTTCGATGCGCACCTGATCCAGCCGGCCTTGATCCAGCCCTATCGACGACGCCTCGATCGCCGCGGCCTTGCCGCCGGCATCGCGAATCGCCGCAAGGCTGCGGTGCATGGTCAGTACGTCGGGCGTGGTCAACGCGCCGCCCAGATTCGACCCGTCGGGCAAGGTCACGCCAAGCGTGCCGACCGTGCCGCAGGGCACGTTTTCGGCATTCAGCGCCGCCGCCACCCATTGCGCCGTCGTGGTCTTGCCATTGGTGCCGGTAATCGCCACCACAGACAATGCCTCGGACGGACGGCCATACCATTCGTGCGCCAATGCGCCCAGCATGGCGTACAGCCCTTCGACTTCCAGCATGGGCGCCGCAACGCCCGCTCCGCCTTCCCAGCCGCGGCCCGGCTGCGCGACCACGGCGGCGGCCCCGTTTTCCAGGGCCTGGCCAATATACTTGCGTCCGTCGGTCATCGCGCCCGGGCAGGCAAAGAACACATCGCCTTTTTCTATCAGGCGCGAATCCAGGCAGAGCTGCGCGCCCGGTTCGACCCTGTCCCTCAACCACTGAATGATGTTTTCCATGCTGCTCATCGGGCGGCCTCCTCTTTAGGGCCAACCGCCACCAAGGAATCGATCGGCGCATCGGGCTGCACGCCCATGCGGCGCAAGGTGCTGGACACGATCGTTGAAAATACCGGGGCCGCGATGCGGCCGCCGTAATAGCCGCCGGCCTGCGGCTCGTCGAGGGTCACGGCCACCACGATGCGCGGATTGGAAACCGGGGCGAAGCCGACGAATGAACCGCGGTAGCGTGTCGTACTGTAGTGTCCGTTGACGATCTGGCGCGCGGTTCCGCTCTTGCCCGCCACGCGGTAGCCCTGAACCTGCGCCAGCTTGGCGCCGTCGGGGCCGGCCGCCGCTTCGAGCATGGCGCGGATAAGGCCCGCCACGCGGGGCGAATAAACCTGCACGCTGGTGGGCTTGCCGTGGCGCTTGAGCAGAGTCAGGGAAACCATGTCGCCGTTGCGCGCAAACGCCGTGTAGGCATGGGCGATCTGCAGCAGCGAGACCGACAAGCCATAGCCATAGGCCATGGTCGCGCGCTCGATGGGGCGCCAGCGCTCCCAGGGGCGCAGCCGGCCCGACGCCACACCCGGGAAGTTCGCTTGCGGCGCGCGCCCGAAACCCAGTTGGGTAAACTTGGTCCACATTTCCTGGGAGGTCAGCAATTCGGAAATCATGGTCATCCCGATATTGCTGGAGCGCCTCAGGATGCCGGCGACATTCAGGACGCCATTGCGGCTCACGTCCGAGATCGTGGAGCCCTGGTAGCGGTAATGGCCATTGCCCGTATTGAACATGGTCGAGGTCGTGATGCGGTTCAGATCCAGCGCCAATGCGGCCGTGAACGGCTTCATGATGGATCCCGGCTCGAAGGTGTCGGTGATGGCCCGGTTGCGCAGCGCGCTTCCCTTGCGGTCGTCGCGATCGTTGGGATCGTAGGTGGGCAGGTTGACCAGGGCAAGGATTTCACCCGTCTGCACATCGACCACGATCGCCGCGCCCGATTTGGCCTGGTGCTCTTCCAGCGCTTTTTTCAGCGCCGAATACGCGTCGAACTGCATGCCGGCATCGATGGAAAGGCTGAGATCCTGGCCATCGACCGGCGGCACGACCGCCTTGACGTCTTCGACGATGCGCCCAAGCCTGTCCTTGATGACCCGCCTGCTGCCGGGCTGGCCGGAAAGCTCCGAGTCGTAAGCCAGCTCCATCCCTTCGATGCCGTGATCCTCGATATTCGTGAAGCCCACGATATGAGCCGTCACCTCGCCTTCGGGATAGGAGCGCCGCATTTCCGCCTGCTGGTGAATGCCGGGGACCTTCAGCTTTTTGATTTGCTCGGCCAGATCCAGCGGCACCTGGCGTTTCAGGTATACGAAGTTCTTGTCCTCGTTGGACAAGCGCCTTTGCATCTCGCTGACAGGCATGTCCAGCAGCTTGGCCAACGTTTCAAGGTCTT
>JBEBXF010000103.1:0-9215 GCA_040391725.1 Eoetvoesiella caeni
AACGGATTATGAGTCCGCTGCTCTAACCAAGCATGAGCTAGAGGGGCAACAAGCCGGGAATTATCGCATACTCGGCGCGCTCTTGCCCAGTGAACGGAATTTTACCTTTCAGCGTCTTCTTATTGGGTAAACTGCACGGCTGATAACCCGAAAACGGGAAGAGGGGATTGCCATGGTTCGCCGCGCCGCGTTGGTCTTGTCAGCATTTTTGCCGCTTTGCTTTGCGCAGGCGGCCCAGATTACGCAGTTTTCTCCGCAGGGCCGGGTTTCGGTGGTGGAAAGCGTCAAGGCTACGTTCGATGCGCCGGTGGTCGCCGTGGGCGACGATCAGGCCGCCGCGCCGCTGCGGGTCGAATGCGATGATGCCGGTGTAAAGGGGCAGGGGCGCTGGGTCGATGCCAGGCGCTGGACGTATGTGTTCATCGAGGCCCCGGGGCCTGGGGTGCGGTGCGAGGCCAAGGTCGAGAAGGCGTTCCGCACGCTGGCCGGCGAGCCTTTGCGCGGCAAGACGCAATTCAGCTTTTCCACTGGCGGCCCGCATATTGTCGATACCCGTCCTTATGGTTCGGAAGTCGATGAAGAGCAGATTTTTGTCCTGCACTTCAACGGCAAGGTGGATCCGGCCACGCTGCTTGCGCATTCGGCCTGCCTGGCGCAAGGTCTGGGCGAGGAGATCCCCGTGCGCCTGATCGAGGGCTCCCAGCGCAAGGCGATCCTGGACGCGTCCGACATTCCCGAGGATCGGCGCGATGCCAGCTTCCAACTGGTGCAGTGCAAGCGCCGTCTGCCGGCCGATGCCGGATTGCAATTGGTGGTGGGAGCGGGAGTCGCGACGCCTTCCGGCGTGGCCGCCGACAAGGCGCAGGTGTTCGAGTACACCGTGCGCCAGCCGTTCGCGGCATCGTTCAGTTGCCTGCGCGAGAACGCCAATGCGGCGTGCACGCCGGTATCGCCGATGACGTTGAGCTTCAGCGCTCCTTTGCCTAGCGAGCTGGCTGCCGGGATACGCCTGAAGACGCCTTCGGGCGAGCTATCGCCCGCCAAGAACGATGATTCGGCGTATCGGGGCACGGTCGATTCTGTGCGGTTTCCGGGCCCGTTCCCCGAGCGGGCCAAGTTGATGCTTCAGTTGCCGGAAGGCATGAAGGACGATGCTGGTCGCCCACTGAGCAACGCGGATCAATTTCCCCTGGAGATTGCGACGGCGGCATTCCCGCCCTTGGTGAAGTTCGCCGCAGCGCCGTTCGGCGTGATCGAGCGGTTCGCCTATGCGCCGGCCGCCGCCGGCGATGGCGGCGAGCCGCCCAGCGTGCCGTTGTCGGTGCGCAATGTCGAGGCTGGGTTGCAGGCCAAGGAGCTTGCCGTGTCCGCGGGGACGGTGCGCGATCACGTCACCCAGGACGATGCCGATGTCCTGCATTGGTACGCGCGCCTGCAGCGGCTGGAAGACGGCACCTGGACGAGCGCCCAGGTGCGCAGGATCATGGCCGACCAGGAGCCGGTCGGCGACAAGGGAGAGGCCATCGATGTGCGCGGCTTTGCCGCCCTGGCCGGACGGAAGGATGTGCGCGAACTGGCTTTGCCCGCGTTGAGCAAAGGCGATCCCCGTCCCCTGGAAGTCATAGGCGTCCCGGTGCCCGAGCCCGGCTACCATGTGCTGGAGGTGGAGTCGGCGCGGCTGGGCGCATCGTTGCTGAAGTCCGGGCAGCCCATGTATGTGCGCAGTTCAGCGCTGGTCACCAATCTTGGCGTGCACTTGAAACGAGGGCGCGATGACGCGCTGGTCTGGGTGACGACGCTGGATCAGGGCAAGGTGGTGCCCGATGCGCAGGTGAATATCCTGGATTGCGACGGTAATGCGCTGGCATCGGGAAAGACCGATGCCCAGGGAGTCTGGCACTATCCGCAAGCCCTGGAGGCGCGTGACTACTGCCCCGGCACGGGGCTTGGCGGCGTCTACGTATCGGCGCGCATTCCGGCGAACCATCCCCTGGCTCACGGCAAGGCGGATTTTTCGTTCGTGCTGTCCTCATGGAACCAGGGGATCGAGTCGTGGCGGTTCAATGTCCCCACCAATACCGAGCCGGCGCCCACCGTGGTCATGCATACGGTGTTCGACCGTACGCTGCTGCGCGCGGGTGATACCGTTTCCATGAAGCATTTCATTCGTGTGCAGACCCGTGATGGCTTGGCCGTGCCGGACGATGCGGCGGAATTGCCCACCACGCTGGTCATCGAGCATCAGGGTTCGGGCGAGCGCAGCGAACAGCCTTTGTCGTGGCGCAAGACGCCTTCCGGAGGACTGGACGCGGTCAGCAGTTTCACGCTTCCTAAAACCGCCAAGCTCGGGGTATATACCGTTACGCTGACCGAAAAGGGCGGCGGCTACGTTTCGCCGGGCGGCCAGGTTCAGGTCGAGGAGTTCAAACTGCCGGTGCTGGCGGGCAGCTTGAAAATCAGCGGCGAAGACGGCGCGGCCTTGCTGGTGGCGCCCAAGTCGTTGAATGCCGATGTGCAGATATCGTATGTTTCCGGCGGGCCGGCCGCCAATTTGCCGATCAGCCTTTCGGCGGTGATGCGCGACAAATGGCTGAGTTTCGACGGCTACGACGATTATTCGTTCAATGTCTACGACGAGCAGGACGAAGAATCGGATGGCCGGCAGGAAGACACGACTCGAAGCCTGTTCTTGGACAAGAAGCCGGCCCAGCTTGATGCGCAGGGCGGCGTCCGTATGGCGGCGGGCGCGCTGCCGGCCTTGGGCGGCCGTGCGCGCGATCTGCTGTTCGAAGCGACGTTCGCGGATCCCAACGGCCAGATCCAGACCATCAGCCAGACGGCCACGGCATGGCCGGCAGGCGTGGTGGCCGGCATACGCGCCGGCAGTTGGGTCGAGCAGGGCCAGGACGTTGCCGTGACGGGGTTGGCGCTGTCGCCGCAGGGCAAGCCGCAGGCGGGTGTGGAGATGTCCATCAAGGCCGTGAGCCGAATCATGTATTCCACCCGCAAGCGCATGGTGGGCGGTTTTTATTCCTACGACAGCCACACTGAAACCCATGACCTCGGTGTCGTCTGCCAGGGCAAGACCGACGCCCAGGGGCAATTGCCGTGCCAGGCCAAGGTGCGGCAATCGGGCAATATCGAACTGGTGGCAACGGCCCGCGATGCCCAGGGGCATGAATCCAGGGCCATGTCGTCGGTGTGGATAACGGGCGCCGGCGAGCTGTGGTTCGGCGGGGCGAACGATGACCGCATCGATGTCATCCCGGGCAAAAAAGAGTACGCGCCGGGCGAAACCGCGGAGTTCCAGGTGCGCATGCCGTTCCGGGAAGCAACCGCGCTGGTCGCGGTGGAGCGCGAGGGCGTGCTGTCGACGCAGGTGGTGGAGTTGAAGGGGAACGATCCGCGTGTGCGGATTCCCATTCAGCCGCAATGGGGCCCCAATGTCTATGTGTCGGTGCTGGCGCTGCGCGGCCGGCTGCACGAGGTGCCCTGGTACTCGTTCTTCACCTGGGGCTGGAAGCAGCCGGCGGCCTGGTTCCATGCATACGGCAGTGCGCGAGGCGAATACCGCGCGCCGACCGGCCTGGTCGATTTGTCCAAGCCGGCGTTCCGTTTCGGATTGGCCGAAATTCGCGTGGCCGACAAGCAGGATCGGCTTGTGGTCAAGGTCAGCAGCGATAAAGCCCGGTATCAGGTGCGCGGCAAAGCCGAAGTCACGATTCAGGTTTCATTGCCCGACGGCACGCCCGCGGCCAATGGCCAGGTGGCTTTCGCGGCGGTGGACGAGGCCCTGCTGGAACTGGCTCCCAATACAAGCTGGAAATTGCTGGATGCCATGCGCCAGCGCCGCAGCTACGGAGTGGAAACGGCCACCGCCCAGATGCAGATCGTGGGGCGGCGCCATTATGGGCGCAAGGCGGTGGCGGCCGGGGGCGGAGGGGGGATGAGCCCGACGCGCGAATTGCTGGACACGCTGTTGCTGTGGCGTCCCGAGGTGCAGCTCGACGCGCAGGGCATGGCGCGTCTTACCGTGCCGCTGAACGACGCCATTACGTCGTTCAGGCTGGTGGCCATTGCCGACTATGGCGCGCAGCGCTTCGGTACGGCAAGCGCCACCATTGCGGCCACGCAGGACTTGCAGGTCATTTCGGGGCTGCCCGCCCTGGTGAGGGAAGGCGACCATTATCAAGCCATGCTGACCGTGCGCAATACCACGCAGCGGGACATGCGCGTGCAGGTGGAAGCCGGCTATTCGGGGGCGGGCCTGCCCGCCGAGGCGCTGCCTGTGCAACAGGTGCAGGTGCCGGCCGGAGCCGCGCAATCGGTAGTGTGGCCGGTGCAGGCGCCGGAAAGCAATTCGCCCGATGGCGCGGTGGACATGAACTGGGTCTTGCAGGCGCGCGAACTGCTCCAGGGCGCGCAGGCTCCGACCAATGGGCCGTCCGCGGATGCGGCGAAGGGCGGAAATGGGCCGGCGCAAGATCGCCTGGCGGTAAAACAAAGGCTTGTGCCGAGCGTGCCCATTGCGGCCACCCAGAGCGTTTTGATGGAAATCGGTCAGGATCACCCGGTTCGTCTTGCCGTGCAGGCGCCGGCGGCGGGTTTGAAGAACGCCAAGGGCCTGCCCAGGGGCGGTCTGGAAATCTACCTGCAGCAGTCGTTGGGGGGAAGCCTGCCGGGCGTCCAGCAGTGGTTCAAGGCCTATCCCTATACCTGCCTCGAGCAGCTCGGCTCCAGAGCCATCGGCATGCGCAGCAGCGAGCAGTGGGCCAAGGTGGTCGCCCAATTGCCCGACTATCTGGACGACGATGGGCTGGCCAGCTATTTTCCGGGACTGTCGCAAGGCAGCGAGGTGCTGACCGCCTATCTGCTGGCCGCCAGCAACGAAGCGCAAGCCCTGGGCCTGCCGTTTTCCATTCCCAAGGAAAGCCGCGACAGGATGACGCACGGATTGCAGGCTTTCGTAACCGGCAAGATCGTGCGTAACCGCTGGGCGCCGCAGCGCGATCTGGACGTGCGCAAGCTGCTGGCTCTGGAAGCCTTGTCGCGCGTAGGCCTGGTCAACGCGCGCATGCTGGACAGCATCGTCATTGCTCCCGACCGTTGGCCGACCGGGGCGGTGATCGACTGGCTGGCGATATTGCGCCGCGTGCCTTCCATTCCCAACGGCGCGGCCCTCAAGACGCAGGCGTATCAGAACCTGCAGGCCCGCCTGCTGAGCCGGGGAACCGAGCTGGTGTTCGCGGATGATGCCCGGAACAACTGGTGGTGGCTGATGTCCAGTCCCGAAGTGAATGCCGCCAAGCTGATGCTGACGGTCATGGATGACCCCGCCTGGGCCGACGACATGCCGCGTTTGGCACAGGGCTTGATGGCACGCCAGCGCGATGGCGCCTGGAGAACCACCACCGCCAATCTATTGGCCGGCCTGGCCATGGAGAAGTTTTCGCGCCGTTACGAACGTACCCGTGTTTCAGGCGAGACGCGTTTGAACCTGGAACCGGGCGGCGCTGCGCAAACCTATGCCTGGCCGTCTGCCGGTGCTGCAGTGGGTGGTACCGCGCCAGCGCGGATCGGGGCGGCGGCGGGAGTCAAGGCGCCGGTGGATATCCCGGTGGCTCGCTACTTCGAGCCCTGGACGAGCAATGCCGGGCAGACTCTTGTCATCGAGCATCGAGGTTCGGGCCAGGGCTGGGCAACCGTGCGTTCACTGGCCGCCGTGTCGGTCGTCAAGCCCGTCATGGCCGGCTACGATCTGCAGCGGCGGGTGGTGCCGGTTTCGCAAGCCGTGCCGGGGCAATGGACGCGCGGCGACGTGTATCGCGTGAAGCTGCGCATCGTCGCCAAGACGGCCACTACCTGGGCGGTGCTTAGCGACCCGGTGCCGGCCGGCGCCACGATACTGGGCAGCGGCCTGGGCAGGGATTCGGCCATTGCCGCCAACGATGCATCGGCGGATGCGGCATCCGCGGACCGCGAAGGCCAATATGGCCGGCCTCCGAGTTTTGTGGAGCGCTCGTTCGATTCGATGCGCGCGTACTACGATTATCTGCCGCAAGGCGAGACCAGCCTCGAATACACCGTTCGGCTCAATACCGTCGGGCAGTTCCAACTGCCGCCCACGCGCGTCGAGGCGATGTACCAGCCCGATGTCTACGGGGTCTGGCCCAACGGCGCCGGCCTGACCGTGCGGGCGGGGGGGACGGGCCCAAGCGGGGCGTCCGGCAATCCGCCGGCCGGACGTAAAGCGCCGTGACGGCGTTGCCCGCCTCGAAGCAGGGGTTGTCGGGCGTTTGTGCGAGCCCGGGGCAGCTCTTTGTCCGGAGGCGGTTGTGGCGGCGTTTATCGCTGCCCGTCATGAACCGTGTTCCAGTGCCGCTTCCAATCCGGAGGCGGCCTTGGTGGCGCTGGCTGATGGGATGCGCGCTGCTGTTCGGCGTGGCGGGAACGGTTCTGGCCATGCCGTCGTACGAGCAGGTAAAAGAGCAATATCGCGCATCGGATGTGATTCTGCTGGACCGCAACGGCCAGCCCTTGCAGCGCGTTCGCACCGATTATCAAGGCAGGCGCGGCGACTGGCTCGCCATTGACGACATCTCGCTGGCCTTGCAGGAGGCGGTGCTTCTGTCGGAGGACAAGCGGTTCTATTTGCACCATGGCATCGATTGGCGGGCGATCGGCGCCGCGGCCTGGGATGTCGTGACAGGACATGGGCGGCGCGGAGCGTCGACGGTGACCATGCAACTTACCGGCCTTGTCGATGAACCCTACCAGCGGCGCCCGCAAGGCCGCAGCATCACGCAGAAGATCGACCAGATGCTGCTGGCGCGCGAACTGGAGCGCCATTGGAGCAAACCGCAAATACTCGAAGCCTATTTGAACCTGGTTTCGTTTCGCGGCGAGCTGGAGGGTGTCGATGCCTTGGCGCGGGTCTTGTTCCAAAAGCATGCCAGCGGGTTGAACGCGCGCGAGTCCGCGCTGGCCGCCGCGATGCTGCGCGGCCCCAATGCTTCCCCCAAGCTGCTCGGGCAGCGTGCCTGCGCCCTGCTCAGGCAAATGGAACAGCCGCAAGAGTGCGAGGGCTTGACGGCTTTCGTCCGCGCCAGTGTAAGGCGGGTGGCGGCCCGCCGGGCCGACAGCCAGGGCATTGCGCCGCATTTTGCGCGGTGGGTGATGGAGCGCGAACACCCGCAGCCCGGCTCTCGGCTGACAACCAGCATCGATGCAGATTTGCAGCGGTTCGCCATCCGGTCGGTGCAACGCCATTTGCAGGCGCTGGCAACCGGGAACATCGGCGATGCGGCGGTGGTGGTGCTGGACAACGCAACGGGCCAGGTGCTTGCCTATGTTGGGTCGTCCGGAGAACTGTCGCAGTCGGCGTGGGTGGATCATGCCAGGGCGAGACGCCAGGCCGGATCGACGCTCAAGCCGTTTCTTTATTCCCAGGCCATCGAGCAGGAGCGCCTGACGGCGGTGTCGCTGCTGGAGGACGGTCCGCTGGGCTTGCCCACGGGGAACGGGCTGTACATACCGCAAAACTACGACAAGCGGTTTTCCGGCTGGGTGAGCGTGCGCGTCGCGCTGGCATCGTCGTTGAACATACCCGCCGTGCGCACCTTGGCGCTGGTGACGCCGGATGCGTTCCAGCAGCGACTGGTCAGCCTGGGCCTGCCCTTGGATCGCACTGGGGATTTCTACGGATACAGCCTGGCGCTGGGCAGTGCCGATGTATCGCTGTTGACGCTGGGCAATGCCTATCGCGCCCTGGCCAACGAGGGGCGTTACTCGCCGCCCACGTATCTTCCTGCCGCAAGCGGCGCCGAATCCTCCTCGACGGTCGTGTCTCCCGCGGCGGCCTGGATTGTGGGCGACATTCTTTCCGACCGCCATGCGCGGGCTCGAACCTTCGGCCTGGACAGTCCGCTGGCGACGCCTTTCTGGACGGCCGTGAAAACGGGAACCAGCAAGGACATGCGCGACAACTGGTGCATGGGCTGGTCGCAGCGCTATACGGTGGGGGTTTGGGTTGGCAATAGCAGCGGAGCCAGCATGCGCGATGTTTCAGGCGTTTCGGGTGCGGGGCCCATCTGGCACGACATCATGAATTTCCTGCATCGCCGGATAGGCAGCACGCAGCCCGAAGCGCCGGCCGGAGTCGTGGCGCGCCACGTGGTGTTCGATTCGGAACTGGAGCCCGCGCGCAGGGATTATTTCGTGGGCGATACCGCGGTGGGCAGGGTCAAGGCGCGCCACGAGATGAAAAGCGCGGTGGCCCTATTAAGTATTGCCAGTCCCGTCACGGGAACGATAGTCGCGCTGGACCCGGACATTCCACCCGAAAACCAGAAGCTGCTGCTCCAGGCCAAGACGTTGGCCGCCGGGAGCCCGGATGCCGTGCAATGGCGGGTGGACGGAGAGCCTGCCGGAACGGGAGGCCGCCTGATGTGGACGCCCTGGCCAGGCAGGCATAACGTGGAATTGCTGGATGCCGAGGGCAGGGTGCGGGACAGCGCAGCGATCGAGGTGCGCGGCGCTGCCTTGAAAAGCCTTATTTTGCGGCCGCGTGGCTAGCGACGACGTGATCGTGCTCGTGGATGCCTTGTTCGCCATGATGCACGACGAGGCCGAACACCACGAGCCAGAATATGGTGATGATGGCTGTGACGAGCATGGGCGAGAATGTGGGTTTGGTATCAGCCATGAAGGCCTCCGCAAAATACGTAGTAACAGGATGAGAATGGGTCAACGCGCTATCTTGACACACTTTGGAACGGCCGCCAAATAGAAGGCCGCCTGGCGGTTGCCCGATTGCGCGTTGACAATTCTTTGCTATTTTCGTCCCACGTACCTGACCATGGGCTTAAGCGCAGGCCACGCGCTTCAAGGCGAGGCCGGGCAAGGCAACCCGTTATTTGGCGCCGCAGGCGCCCCGGGGCGGTGGCGAAGATGTTCGGGCGGATAGTCGTAGTTCCACACAAATGGCTGAATTGCAGGGTTGCGCTTCCTGTTAGAATTTCAATCGTCATATAAAACCATCAAGGGGGCGTTTCATGAAAATCATGCAAGTAATGGCTCGTGTCGTCGTGCCGGCAAGCTTGTTGCTGCTGGCGGCGTGCCAATCCATGCCCGGAAAGCAGGCGTCGACCGCCAAGACCGCTCCTGAAACCACGCTCCAGGCGTCCAGCCATGGCGCCCCCGTGGCTGTGTTTCTT
>JBEBXF010000104.1:0-9211 GCA_040391725.1 Eoetvoesiella caeni
GTGGCCGGCGTGTTGGCCGAGCCGACCATGAGGTCGGCCCCTTCCTCGGCGAAGCGCCGGCCGTTCTTGGTGGCGGCCGTTGGCTCGCCGCCATCGTCCAGCACCTGCACGACCAGTTTCTGCCCGGCGATTTCCGTGGGCCATAGCGTAATGGCGTTGCGCACCGGAATGCCGATGGAAGCGCCGGGCCCGGTCAGCGACGTGGTGACGCCGACATGGATGTCGGCAAAGGCTGCTTGGGTTGCCGTTGCCGCAAAAAGGCCGGCGACGAGTGCGTACTTGAGTTTCATGGGTTGTCTCCACAATAAGGTTGTATTGTTTTTACCGAGGCTGAAACGGGCTTGTTTATTACGCTGAAACGGGTATATTGTTAACTGGTTAACAATCAATCTATATTATATTTTTTGTTGAATCTGCTTCTATAAGGGCAAACCCTTGAATATGTCATCGTCATCCGGGGAAGAAGGGCTGGCCGGGCCGGACGTCAAGCCGTCCGACGCGACCGGCGACCGACCATTAGGTTTTGCGGATCTGCAGAACGATTCGCTGGGCTATGCCATCAAGCGGGCCCAACTGCGCACCTACGAGATCCTGTTCAGCATGCTGGGCCCCGACTCGCTGTCGCCCGGCCGCATGACGGCTCTGAGCATCGTGGCAACCCAGCCTGGCGTGAACCAGTCGGTGCTGGCGGAAATGCTGGGCATTACGCGGGCGGGCGTGGTCAAGGTCGTCGACACGCTGGAGTCGCGGGGTTACGTAGAGCGGCAGATCGTTCCCGACAACCGGCGCAGCTATGCGCTGCGGGTCACCGAGCGCGGCCTCGATCAATTGCGCCATTTAAGCGCCCTGACGCAGCGCTATGAGGAACGCATCGCCGCCCGCATCACCAAGGCCGAGCGCCGGCAATTGATGAACCTGCTGGAGAAGATCGCAACCTGAGTCCGGTGCGCTGCCTGGCGTATCCGGACGCCCGGCTTCCGGCGGTGGCCGTTGTTGTTGCGTTATTTGCGCGCCGGGGTATCCGATATGAGCTGGATGCCGGGCAGTATCTTGGCGGCCAGCTCGGGCTTGTCGAGCGCGTAGTCCAGGTTCTGCCGGGCGATTTCCACGTGTTCCTCGCCCAGCGCCTGGGCGCGCGAGCCCTGGCCGTTTTCAATGGCGTTCACGATGGCGTGGTGCGTGCGATGCGCGTGCTTCATCCATTCCTGGCCTTCGACCATGGAGGACTGCATGGGCAGGGTGGCGCTGGGCGCGCCGAAGGCCTGGCCGTTCAGCATGTCCATGGTTCGCTCCACCGCGCGGTTGCCGCAGCTTGTCACCAGAATGTGATGGAAGCGGTCGTTCATGTCGACGTAGGCGGCGTAGTCGTCCAGATCCATGCTGGGCTTGTTGACGATTTTGTCGCCGTCGTCCAGGCACTCGCGCAGCAGGCGCAAGGTGCGCCGCGATGCCCCGTTTTCGGCCAGCAGCCTTGCCGCGAAGCCTTCGATGACGCCCCGAAAGCGTATGGCGTCGGACACGTCCTGCATGGTGAAGCCGCGCATTTGATAGCCGCCGCTGGGCGATGGTTCGATCAGGCCTTCGTGCTCGAGGCTGACCAGGGCCTGGCGCACCGGGGTGCGCGAGGCCTTGAGGCGTTCGGCCAGCGGAATCTCGGCCAGGCGTTCGCCCGGAGCGAAGGTTCCGTTGAGGATGAGACCGCGTAATTGGACGAGGACGCGAGATTGCAGTGACGACATGGCGGATTGAAGGTTGGCGGCGCGGCACTGGCAGTGCATTGCCAAGAGTTTATCGTAAGCCGTGATCTGGCATGCTCAAAGGCTTTATGTATACAATAAAAATAATAAAATAATTATTAAAATCAATATATTAAAATACTTTTTTGGGAATTTAAAGAAAATTTAAGGAATTTTTGAATTTTATGGGTAAGTTTTGTACATTTTCAGCCAGGAAAATAACATTGAACGAATCCATGCCTATGCATTGCTTTGCAGTAGGAGTTTTTGTTTTTTTATAATTATTTGATTTATATATAAAAATAATTTTAATGGACTCTCGGGAAGAAAATTCCGGCTCGAAAATTAAGGGTAAACGAGTATGGTTAAAATAAAAACAATATAAATACAATTGTATTCAATGAGCTGTTTTCTTGAGGATCTCCATCATGCTTAGCAAAGAACGAAACGATTTGATCACGCGGGTCGGCCCCGAGGCTCCCGCCGGCAAGCTGCTGCGCCGCTACTGGCAGCCTGTTGCACTGGTCGACGAGCTGGAAGGCAAAAGGCCTGTGCGGGCCGTCAAGATAATGGGGCAAGACTACGTTTTGTTTCGCGACGAAAACGGCAAGCTGGGCATGCTGGACCGCGATTGCCCGCATCGGGGCGCCGACCTTTCCATGGCGCGCATCGAGGGCGGCGGTTTGCGCTGCCTGTTCCATGGCTGGCTGTTCGACGTAAAGGGCGCCTGTCTTGAAACCCCGGCCGAGCCAGAGGGCAGCAAGCTCTGCACGCACATCCGCCAGGGCGCCTACCCTGTGGTCGAGCGCAGCGGCATCATCTTCGCCTACCTGGGCGAAGGCGAGCCTCCCGCTTTTCCCGAATTCGACTGTTTCGTGGCGCCCGACACGCATACCTTTGCGTTCAAGGGCTTGTTCGAGTGCAACTGGCTGCAGGCCCTGGAGGTCGGCATGGATCCGGCGCACGCCTCGTTCCTGCATCGTTTCTTTGAAGACGAAGATCCCTCGGGCAGCTATGGCAAGCAGTTCCGCGGCGCATCGGCCGATTCCGAGCTGCCCATCACCAAGGTTCTGCGCGAATACGACCGTCCCGATATTTCGGTCGAAACCACCGACTACGGCATGCGCCTGACGGCGTTGCGCAAGCTGCCGCAAGAGCAAACCCACGTGCGCGTCACCAACGTGGTGTTCCCGCAGGCGTTCGTCATTCCCATGAGCGCCGAAATGACGATCACGCAATGGCATGTGCCGGTCGACGACTACAACAACTATTGGTATGCCATTTTCACCAGCTTTACGGGGCCTGTGAACAAGCAGCAAATGCGCGAACAGCGCCTGGAGCTCTACGAATTGCCCGACTACATTTCACGCCGCAACAAGAGCAACAACTACGGCTACAGCGTCGACGAGCAGCTGACCCAAACCTATACGGGCCTGGGCAGCGACATCAACGTCCATGACCAATGGGCGTGCGAATCGCTGGGACCCATCCAGGATCGCACCCGCGAAAACCTCGGCACCACCGACAAAGGCATTGCCATATTCCGGCGCATGCTGGTCCAGGCCATTGAAGACTCCCAGGCGGGCAAGCCTACGCCCATGCTCATCGATGCCGAACAGGCTGGCGCCCTGAGTGGTCCTCCCGCCATCGACGGCATCAACAAGGCTGGAGTGAGCCCGCAGGTCTACTGGCAGGAAGCCGACCTGCTGCGCCGCAGCCAGTCCGATTGGGCCAGCGCCCGTCTTGCCAAACGTGCGGAAGAAAACGCATGATGAACTCTTTTGTCGACCGCCATGGCTTGTGGTCGGACGAGCAGCAGCGCCAGGCTCGCGAGCTTGTGGGCCGCATCGATGCGGGCGAAATCGAAACCCTGCGGTTCATGTTCCCCGATCAGCACGGTGTCTTGCGTGGCAAGACCCTGGTGGCCGCCGAGGCGCGCGGCGCCCTGTGGAGCGGCGTCAATCTTACCTCCACCTTGCTGCTGAAGGACACCTCGCATAAAACTGTGTTTCCTGTTTTCAATAGCGGGGGCTATCAGCTCGACGGCCTGCGCGGGGGTTCGGACTTCACCGTGGTGGCCGATCCGGCCACGTTCAAGGTGCTGCCCTGGGCGCATAAAACGGGATGGGTGTTGTGCGACGCCTACCTGGGCGACGGCCGTCCCTGGCCGTTCGCCTCGCGGCACATCATGCAGCGGGCCATACAAAAGCTCGATGGGCATGGGCTGGATTTCATCGCCGGCCTGGAAGTCGAGTTTCATGTTTTCAAACTGGACGATGCGCGCATGGCGCTGGCCGACTCCGGCCAGCCGGGCAACCCGCCCGAGGTTTCCCTGCTTACCCATGGCCATCAATACCTGACCGAACTGCGCTACGACCGGGTCGATGCGCTGATGGAGCTGCTGCGCATCAACCTGCAGGCCCTGGGCCTGCCCTTGCATTCTCTGGAAATCGAGTTCGGGCCTAGCCAGTTCGAGCTTACCTTCAGTCCAAGCTGCGGCGTGGCGGCGGCCGATCTCATGATCCTGCTGCGCAGCGCCATCAAGCAGGTATGCCAGCGCAACGGCTATCACGCCACCTTCATGTGCCGCCCGCGCATCCCGAATGTCATGTCCAGCGGTTGGCATCTGCACCAGTCTTTGCGCCGTAAAAGCGACGGCGTCAATATGTTCATGCCTGCGGCGGACAGCGGCGAGGCTTTGTCGGGGCTTGGAATGGGCTATCTGGGCGGGCTCAAGGAACATGCCTGCGGCGCCGCTTTTTTTGCAAGCCCCACAATAAACGGTTACCGCCGCTATCGCCCGTTCTCGCTGGCGCCCGACCGGGCAAGCTGGGCGCGCGACAATCGCGCCGCCATGCTGCGCGTGCTGGGTGGGCCGGGCATCGCGGCCAGCCGCATCGAGAACCGTATCGGCGAGCCCACGGCCAATCCCTATCTGTACATGGCGTCGCAATTGTTCTCGGGCTTGCACGGCATGGAAAGCCATATCGACCCCGGCCCTTCGGCCGACGCGCCTTACGAGACCCCGGCGGCATCGCTGCCCCGCTCGCTGGCCGAGGCGCTGCAGCACCTGCGCCAGGACGAATACCTGTGCGGGCAGATGGGCCAGCCGTTCATCGACTACCTGTGCTTCATCAAAGAGGCGGAAATCGCTCGCTTCAACCTCGAAGTCACCGAGTGGGAGCACCGCGAGTATTTCGATATGTTCTAAAGAGAGATGCATCGCCGGGAATAAACCATCCCCGGCGCAACGCATGCCCGACACCGGGCTGTGTTCAATTTTTTCAAAATTTTCTGCAGTAAGTTCAGCAACATCCATCAAACGAGTTACTTAACCAGGAAGATCATGATAAAGAAGAAATACGCATTGACGGCCATTGCCTTGGCCTGTGTTGGTGTGTTGGGTTCGGCTCATGCCGAAGATGGCAAACTGCGCATCGGCCTCATCGCCACCTATACCGGGCCCTACGCCGATTACGGCCGGCAGTTCGATGCGGGCATCGCCCTGTATTTGAAGGAGCATGGCGGCAAGATCGACGGCAAGGAAGTCGAGATCATCCGCAAGGACACCGCCGGCCCCGCACCCGACGTCGCCAAGCGCCTGGCGCAGGAGCTGGTGGTGCGCGACAAGGTCAGCTTCATTACCGGGCTGGACTTCAGCCCCAACGCCTATGCGGTGGCGGCGGTTTCCACCCAGTCCAAGACGCCCACCATCATCATGAACGCCGCCTCGTCGGGCATCACGAAAAGCTCGCCCTATATTGCGCGCCTGTCGTTTACCGTACAACAGGTCAGCGCGCCCATGGCCTCGTGGATGCTGAAGCAAGGCATCAAGAATGTCTATACGGTCGTGGCCGACTACGCCTCGGGAGTCGACGCCGAAAAAGCGTTCTCGAAGGAATTCACCCAAGGCGGCGGCGCCATCGTGCATAGCGTGCGCACGCCCATGAGCACACCCGACTTCTCGGCCTATGTCCAGCACATCAAGGACACCAAGCCGGAAGCCGTGTTTTTCTTCTTCCCGTCCGGCGTGATGCCCCAGGCCTTCCTCAAGGCCTGGAAGGAGCGCGGCCTGGACAAAACCGGCATCAAGCTGTTCGCCACCGGTGAAGCCACCGACGACAGCTTCCTCGAAGCGACCGGCGACGTGGCGCTGGGGCTCATTACCAGCCACCATTACTCGTACGCCCATCCGTCGGCAAAGAACAAGAAGTTCATCCAGGACTTCGCCACCCAGTTCGGCACCGATCTGCGCCCCAACTATTTTTCCGTCACGGCCTACGACGGCATGACCGCCATTGCCGAAGCGCTTAAAAAGACCAAGGGCAATCTGCAGGGCGACAAGATCATGGCCGCCTTGAAGGGCATGCAAATCGAAAGCCCGCGCGGGCCGATCGAGATCGACCCCGTGACACGCGACATCGTCCAAACCGTCTATATCCGCAAGACGGAACGTGTCGATGGCAAGCTCGTCAATGTCGAGTTCGACAAGTTCGACAAGGTCAAGGATCCCGCCAAAGAAGGGTCGTAATCTCCAGGCCGCCGGCATCCTGACGGCCAGGTATTGAAATTCGGCAGCGTTGTAGAGGGCTTGTTAAAATCATGGACATGAAACCCATTGCCGTATTCCAACACACTGAAGTCGGGGCGCCCGGTTCGGTCATCCCCATTCTTGAAAGCCTGGGCATGCGCTGCGAGCTGATCAAGGTGGTCGATGGCCAGGCCGTGCCCGAACACGCCGGCGATTACGCCGGCCTGGTATTCATGGGCGGCTACATGAGCGTGCATGACCCCTTGCCCTGGATAGCCCAGGAATGCGCGCTCATACGGCATGCCGACCTGCTGGATATTCCGGTTGCCGGCCATTGCCTGGGCAGCCAGTTGGTGGCCTTTGCCTTCGGTGCGAACGTCCACAAGAATGTCCGCAGCGAAATCGGCTGGCAGGAGGTCGTGGTCGAAGGCGGCCCCTTGGGGCTGGACTGGTGGGGCGAGCCCGAGGGCTCGGTGATTCCCGCTTTTCAATGGCATGGCGACACCTTCGATCTGCCGGTCGGCGCGCAGCGCATCGCCACCGGCGCGCATTGCGCTAACCAGGCCTTTGTGCTGCGTGACATGCACCTGGCCATGCAATCGCATTTTGAAATGACCCCGGAGCTTGTCGAGCTATCGTTGGAGCGCAATGGCGCCCAGCTCGAGCGCGAATACGCGCGCGGCAATCCGGCGGTGACGTCCATGGAAGAAACCCGTCACAACGTGCCCGAGCGCACGCAGGCCATGGCTCAGATCTTGACCCAGCTTTACAGCCGCTGGGTCGTCAATTGCAAGCCTTGAGCGCCGGCCGCCGGCGGATGCCCATGCGCAATCTGCGCCTGGCGTGATCTAAAGGCTGAAAGCCGGCTGATGTGTGGTTGAGATGCAGGTGGAGTTGCTAGGCCCAGGATTTTAAGGTAGTTTTAAAAGAAAATAGCCGAATACGCCAGAGCTTCCGGCTTATTGAACCAACAACAAGGGCCGGTAATGCAAAGTTTTATAAAAAGACTGCAATGGGGTTTGTTGATCGCCGGCCTTACGTTGATGCTCGGGGCATGCCAGGATTCCAACGATCAGGATGCCGGCTTACCGCCCGTGGATGTCGGCGGCAACCCTGCGCTGGTGTCGGTACAGCCGGATTCTCAGACCTTGACGATGCCGCCGACCAAAGTGGTGGCTACTTTCGACGTTGCGGTGAGCAAGCTGGGGCCGAAGTTCTTCCAGGTCGGCGGCACATGCTCAACGCTTCCGGCGGCGAGCTCTTCAATCGATCCAGGCGGAAAGGTCGTCACAGTGACGCTCAGCGGCGCCAATTGTCTCGGGGCGCAAAGCGTGACGCTTACACTAGACCCCGGCGCCGCGGAATTTGCCGGCCCTGTGCTGGATCCGGGCGGCATATGGGCACGCACCTACACCATTCCGCTGGGCGCGCAGAGCCTGGGCGGCACGGTTACCGGTCTCGCCGGCACGCTCGTGCTGGTGAACAACGGCGGCGATCCTTTGTCGCTGGGCGGCGACGGTCATTTCGAGTTTCCCACGCTGGTTACGGAAAACGCCCCGTACGTGGTAACCGTGCAGACGCAGCCGGCCGCGCAACTGTGCTCGGTCACCAACGGCAGCGGCACTATGGGAACGGCGGCCGTCCAGGACGTGCAAGTGGTGTGCTCGACGAACACGCGCACGCTGGGCGGTACGATTTCAGGCCTTGCGGGAGGAGAATCGATCACCCTGAACGACAGCGCGGGCGGCAGCCTTGCGCAGACCGTGAACGGGTCGTTCACGTTGCCGCAGCGCATCGCGCAGGGCAGCGCCTACTCGGTAACGGTGGCCACCCAGCCCGCCACGCAGACTTGTACGGTCAGCAATGGTACAGGCATTGTTGGCGGTACGGACGTCAGCAATGTGCAGGTTGTGTGCTCAACCAACGCCTACACGGTGGGCGGCACAGTCTCGGGTTTGGTCGGTACGGTGACACTGCAGAACAACGGCGGCGATAATCTGTCGATAAGCAGCGACGGCTCGTTCACTTTTTCGGCGCCCGTTGCCCAAGGTTCGTCCTACAACGTCACGGTGCTGACCCAACCGCTAGCCCAGACCTGCACTGTGACCAATGGTTCCGGCACGATGGGGGCGAGCAACGTTTCGAACGTCGGCGTCAATTGTGTCGCAAATACGACCACGCTGAGCGTTTCTTCCACGGGCGTGATTCCCGTGGGGAGTGGGACGGGGAGCTTGACCGTGACCAATACAGGCACCCTTTACACCGCCACGAACGTCCATGTCGAGCTGCCGGCCGGATGGACGGCCGTCACACAGGACAGCAGCAACTGCACGAGCATTGCGCCGAATAATGGCACCTGCACTCTGTCTTTCTCGTCGACGGCGCCATACGTGGCCAAAGGTAATATACCGATTACGGCGGATAATGTTTCGTCGCCTCCAACTACTGTCCTGGCGTTTAGCATTGACGGCTACCTGGTTTTCGCCGTGGATTCTGGTTCGTCCGCGACGGTCGTCGATTCCGCCGATATAAGCACGGCCATCACGTGGGGCGATGATGGCACTGTGACCAATTGCAATAGCGAGGTCGATGGAGCCGTCAACACAGCCTGTCTGGTGATGGCTGGCAATGCGCCGGCTGCCGCCGCGTGTCATGACAGCACAGGCGGCGGCGTTTCACCAGGTACTTGGTATTTGCCGGCGATCTGCCAGCTTGGAAGTGGCGGTTGCGCCCCAGGCTTGCCTAATTTGCAAGACAACTTGATCCAATACGGCTTTGCAAATCTAGCATCCAGCTTCTATTGGAGTTCGACGGAATCCAGCGCTACGCCTGGCATGGCCTCCGAGGCGTACTCGCCAAGCTCTCAGTTGCGTTTCTTAATGGCCAAGGTACGTGACCTCTCCGCGCGTTGCGTACGCGAAATCACGTATTGAAGGGTGCGCCT
>JBEBXF010000105.1:0-9203 GCA_040391725.1 Eoetvoesiella caeni
CGCGTATTGACATACGCGCTGCGCCATGCGCCTTGATCGAACAAATTTTGCATACCTTCGCGACTCCTTTAATAGTGGTAACAGGCTCTAGTAACGTACACGTGGATCGAGCACCAGGTAGCTCAGGTCGACCAGCAAGTTGACGATGACGTAGATCACCGAGAAAAACAGCGTAATCGCCTGGATGAGCGGGAAGTCGCGCGACAGCACGGCGTCCACCGTAAGCTGCCCCAATCCAGGAATGGCGAACACGGTTTCGGTGACGACCACGCCGCCGATCAGCAGGGCCACGCCTATGCCGATGACCGTCGCAATGGGAATGGCCGCATTGGCCAGGGCATGCCGCAGCAGCACCCGGAACTCCGACACGCCCTTGGCGCGCGCGGTGCGGATGTAGTCTTCGGTCAGCGCTTCCGCCACGGCCGCGCGGGTTACCCGCGCAATCAGGGCCACATAGATAATGGAGAGGGTGATGGCGGGCAGGATCAAATGATGCAGCCATCCCCAAAATCCGTCGTTGAAGCGCACATAGCCCTGGGTCGGGAACCAGTGCCAATGCAAGGCGAACGCCCAGATCAGCAGATAGCCGATGACAAACGACGGAATGGAAAACCCCAGCACCGAAAAGCCCATCAGCAGCCGATCCAGCCAGCCGCCGTGGCGCCACGCGGCCACTACCCCCAGCGGTATGGCCAGCAGAATGGTGATGACCAGCGTGAGCAGCGACAGGGAAACCGTTGGCTCGATGCGCTGCGCGATCAGGTCGGTCACCTTCATTTTCATGAAGTACGACTCGCCCAGATTGCCGTGCGCCAACTGACCGACCCAGTGGACGAACTGCAGGGGCAGGGATTCGTCCAGCCCCAGTTGGGCGCGCACGCGCGCGATGTCCGCCGACGTGCCGCTATTGCCCACGATGACGGCAGCCGGATCGCCCGGCGCCAGGCGCAGCATCAAGAATACGATCAGCGCCACGACGACGAGCACCGGGACGGTTGCCAGGATGCGGCGAACCAGAAGTATGAACATCTTAGTCTTTCTTTATGTTCCAGAATACGGAAACCGGTGAATCGACCAGGCCGCTGACCACCCCTTTGCGCACCGCCGTGAAGTTGGTGGACTCGCCCAGCGGCGCGTATAAACCATAGTCGAAGACTTCGGTCTGGATGGCCTGGGCCAGCTCTTTGCGCTTGGCTGGGTCCATGGTGGCCAGGAACTGGCCTTTCAGGTCTTCCAGCTTGGGATCGGTGGCCCATCCGAACCAGCCTTTCTCGCCGTTGCCGGTCATGGGCGCGAAAAACAGCGGGTTCATGGTGTCTGAGGCGCCCCAGCCGGTGACGAAGATGTTCCAGCCTCCTTTGTCGACCGGATCCTTCTTGGCGCGGCGCGCCAGCAGCGAAGGCCAGTCCATGGAAACGAGATCGACCTTGAATCCGCCCTGGCGCAGCAACTGCGCCAATACCACCGGGAATTTATTGAGAAGCGTGAAGTCGGACGGATTCATCAGCACGATGGGCGTGCCGTCGTAGCCCGCTTCTTTCAAAAGCGCCTTGGCTTTTTCGAATTGCGGCTTGCCGGTGAAGTACGACGTTTTATCCGTGGCATAGGTGGAGCCGCAAGGATAGATGGACGTGCAGGTGTTGTAGAGGTCTTTGTTGACCAACTGCGCGCGCATGAGCGCCTGCTGATTGATGCTCAGGATGGCCGCCTGCGAAATCTTGGGATTGTTGAACGGCGGGATCAGGTGGTTCAGATGCATGGCGTACGAGCCTTTAGGCACCGGGCTGAGCATCTGGATCTTGGGGTTGGCCTTGAGCGTTGCATATTGCTCGGGCGGCGTCCACGACAGCATGTCGACCTCGCCGTTGATCAGCGCATTCGCCTGAGTCTGGCCGTCTTTGAGAATGATCCATTCGACGCGATCGACATAGACGTTCTTGCCGCCCGCGGTTCCCGACGGGGCTTCCTTGCGCGGCACGTACTTGGTGTTTTTCACATAGACGACTTTTTCGCCGGGGCGGAATTCGTCTTTCTTGAAGATATAGGGTCCCGACCCGGTGTAGTCGCTGATCTGCTGATTGGCCGGCGTGTTGGCGACACGCTCGGGCATGATGAACGGAGGGCTCGAAGCCGGTTTGCCGAGCGCTTCGAGCACCATGCCGAAGGGCTTTTTGAACGTGATGGTGAAGGTTTTGTCGTCGACAGCCTCGAATTTATCGACGGCGGCCAGCATTTTTTGCCCGAGTCCGTCGCGCTGCCCCCAGCGCTTGAGCGAAGGGATGACGTCTTTGGTGGTCACGGGCTTGCCGTCGTGCCATGCCAGCCCGTCGCGCAGGGTGAACGTCCATTTCATGCCGTCCGGGCTTTTGCTGTAGGTATCCACCATCTGCGGATGCACGTCGCCTTTGATGTCGACGCCGAACAGCGTGTCGTAGATCATGTAGCCGTGGTCGCGCGTGACGAACGCCGTGGTCCAGATTGGATCCAGAACCTTCAGATCGGCCTGGGGCACCATGCGCAATACGTTTTTATCGCTGTTCGGGCCTGCAAAAGCCATCGAGGCGGCCGTCAGCATGATGCCGGCAATCAATGGTTTCATCGCTTTTCTAAACATTCTTCTGTCTCCATCGGGTGAGCGGGTCGGATACTGAGGATCTGGTTGGCGATGGGTGAAAATAGCTATATGATGGCTATCATTAGTTGCGCAGTTCAACCAATATCAATAGGCCTGTACCGGCCCCTATCACCCACACCTTTTCCGTTAAATTTAGTTGAAAATTTCAACTAAATTGTGAAAGAACGGCACAGGGCTTGTCAATACATGGTTTCCCCCTAAAGCTGCCCAGCTCTGGTTCATCCAGCCGCAACGGCCGGAAAGCACAAGGGCCGCTCAAAATGGCGGCCCTTGTTATTTGGGTAAACCCTTTGCTCCGCGCCAAAGGTTTCCGGATTGAAAGCGGCTTAGGCCGTCCAAAGGGTTTTCAGGCGCTCCACCCCTGCGCGCTGGGTAAGGATGTCGGGATGATGGACATAGACGGTTGCGCCGTTCCGCGTCTCCTTGGTGACAGGGTCGGCCGCCGGCCTGGGCGTGCCGTCGTCTTTATTGCCCACCGCGATGCTGTTGATGCCATACCATTCCTCATCAGGGCATCCTCCCGGGAACTGGGCGACCCCGCAACTCGAATGGCCGTTGTGCACCGTGGGCGTGCCGGCCTTCCACCATTCGTCCGACCACTCGAACAAATAGCCGCCGCAGCACAGGTTCTGGCCGTGAAACTTGACGATATCCTTCCAGTGGGCCTCGATGTAATCGGCCTGGGCCTTGGCATTGTCGGGCAGCTCGACGACGGCGGAATTCTGGCGGGTCGAGGCCGGGCAGCCGAACTCCGTGACCAGGAAGGGGCGGTCGGGCAGGCCGGTGCTTTTGAACTTGGCATCGTAGTCGGTGAACATGGTGTCGAAGCCCGAGGTCTGCGTGCCGCGGTACGAGTTCAGGCCAATGACGTCCAGATTCGGCACGCCCTTGCCGATATTGGGGTTGACCATGTCGTCGATGATGGTGGGCACGTCGTGGACGGCGCATTTGGTCAACTTGGTCGGCGCCCAGCCCTTGACCTTTTTGGCCAGGTCGTCCATCCAGGCCCAGAAATCGGGATTCGGGGCGGTGTTGTTGTTATCGGTTTCGTTGCCGATGGTAAAGCCGATAAGCGCCGGGTGGGTGCCCAGCTCTTCGCACAGCAGTTGGTAACCCTGCTCGATACGGGGGCGATCGGTGGAACTCATGGCTTGATCCGGCGTCATGGGATACGCAAGCCATACGTAAATGCCCTTGTCGGCGCAGGCATCCATGAACTTCCCGTGATATTGCCGGGCCGTTTTGGAATCCCAGGGGGTCTCCCATGGCGACACCATGTACAAGCGCACGGAGTTGCAGCCCATGCCTTGCAGCACGCTTAGATCGCGCGTGAAAAGCGGCTCCCAGAAGTCGCTGAAAAAGTCGCCGCCTGGAGGGGTGCCCGCGTCTGCGCCGATGGGCAGGGGCGAATAGCATACGCCCTTGGCGAAGAACTCCGAGCCGTTGAGCAGGATTTTGCGATCCTTGACCGTAAAGGTAGAGCTTCCCGAGCTGGCGCCCATCAGCCCCGAACCGCTCGAGGTCAGGCCGGCCAGGTCGGCGCTATCGGATGAGCCGCCGCCGTTGCAGCCGGCAAGCAGGAAGGGCGTGGTGGATGCCGCCAAGGCCGTACCCAGCAGGCGCCGGCGCATTACGCCATGGGCATCCAGTGCTGCGGGACGCTCAGCGGGAGGTTTCTTGTTCATGGTGAGGCTCCGTATCGGTGGTTGTTGTAGTAATAAGCGATAAATGAAACAAACGCTCACACAATTATGCCGATACCCCCAGACACGCCGTAACCCTCTAAACAGGGGGATAACGCGCTCAACGTGCCCGCATCCGCCGGGCAACGCGCGCCATGCCCCTTCGATCAGGAAGACGGCGCCGCATCCGATTCCCGCGCGGACGGATCTCGTCCCAGCCACAGCGCCATCAACGCCGCCCGGTTGTGAACCGCATACTTGCGGAACAGGCGGGCGACGTATTCATGGGTGGTGCTGGGGCTTTGCCCCACGTCGGCGGCGATCTGCTTTTCCGACAATCCCTTCAGCAACCCCTGCAATACGGCGTTCTCGGCGCGGGTCAAGGGCGAGGTGGACAACAACAGCCCATGGCCCAGCATCTGCTGGCGGTGAAACCAGCGCAAGCCCCGCAAGGCGTATCCGACAGCGTCGCGATCGTCCGGCGAAAAGCCCGGCTGCCTGTGGCAGCGGTACAGGCCAAAGTAGATCTCGGTATCCGCGTTGACCGGCACGCCGGCCCAGATGGCGTCCCGGCGATCGAGCGCCAGGTAAAAAGAGCGGTAGTAGTCGCCCTCGAACCACTCGGGCGGCACGATATCCATCAGCCTATAGGTGCGGAATCGGCCCGCCGCCTCGACATTGCGCAACGTGGTTTCGTCGACCGTACCGGTTTCCAGCAGGCGCCGCTGCTGCTGCGCGACCTCGCGCAATCGGGGCGAAGCGCGCAAATGGTGGATGACCCTGGGCCGCCACCCATGCACCGGGTCGGCCGAATGCGGATCGGCCATCCGCACGGCGCCCACCCAGGACGCGCTGTCCGCCCCCGCCAGGTCGCACAGCCCCTGCAGCAGGCAATTGCGTGCCTGGTCGACGCCGGCGGCATCCATGTTCGCCAACTCATCCCACAATCGATAGGTTTTTGCCAGCCGGGCCGCGTCCGGCACGGGTGCGGCCGCCTCCTCTTCCTCGTGACTCATGGTTCTCCTCCGGCTTCGGGAGCCTTTACAAACAGGTTCCACGCCAGCGGCCGCCTGGGAGCGTGGGCGGTGGCGCAAGCAGGCACTGATGCACGGCGCGAAGAAGCGCCGCAGTCCTGCAGTAGAGCATCTTTTACTTACAAAAGTTTTTAGTAATTACCCGAGGCGATTTCAGAAATGAGACTTGTTCTTGTTATTATATTGGCCGGCGACAGCTTTGCGGCCAGTACCGCAAGGCATACGATCGCGCTGTCGACCTCGGTCGATTTCCAATCCGTAAAAGGCAGGGCAGGCACATGAAGGGGTTGATGTACAAGGCTCGCCACGCCGCCCCAGTCGCGTCCCGCATCGTGGCCGCGCTGTTCGGCGGCTACGCGCTGGCCGCGCTGGGCAGCATTGTCCCGCTCGCGCTGCCAGTCAGCAAGCCGCAGGCGGTGCTGGCCGGCATGCTGGCCAGCTTCATCATTTATGCCGGCGCCGTCATCTGGGTGTTCGCGGCGCGCAGCGCCCCGCGAGCCTGGGCGGGCCTGCTCGTGGCCGCCGTGCCGCTATTGCTGGCCGCATTGCCCATCTGGCTTCAGGCAGGTGCTTTGTGAAACAACGCAACCCTATCCGCGACACGGCGCCGGGCCTGCGCCAAAGCATGTCCAGCCTGCACACCTGGGTGGCGCTGCTGCTGGGCTGGGTGCTTTACGCCATGTTCCTGACAGGCACGGTGTCGTACTTCAGGGAAGAAATCTCGCAATGGATGCGGCCCGAGCTCGCGCATCAAGTCCAGGCCCCCGACCTTGCCGTGGCGGCCCAGCGCGTCGCCGACGAACTCAAGGCCATGGTTCCCGACAGCCCGCAATGGAGCCTGTTGCTGCCCGATGCGCGCGGCAACAGCGTCTATGCGTTCTGGCGCACAAAAAGCGGGCCGGACGGCCGCTTCATGGACGGTCGCTTCGACCCCGCCACCGGCAAAGCCATCAACGCCCGCGACACCCTGGGCGGCGATTTCTTCTACCGCTTCCATTTCCAGTTCTATTACCTGCCCATCGTATGGGGCCGCCTGCTGGCCGGCGTGGCGGCCATGTTCATGCTGGTGGCCATCATCAGCGGCATCATCACGCACAAGAAGATCTTCATCGATTTCTTCACGTTCCGCCGGGGCAAGGGGCAGCGGTCATGGCTGGACGCGCACAACGCCCTGTCGGTGTTCGGCCTGCCCTTCCACCTCATGATCACCTACACGGGCCTGGTGACCTTGATGGCGCTGTACATGCCCTGGGGCCAGCAACTGGCCATCCATACCCCGGCCGAACAGCAGCAGCTCGACACGCAGCTCAGCGCCTTTCTGCAGCCCGGAAAAACCACGGGACAAGAACACGCCCTGGCCTCCATCGAAGACATGGTTCGACAGGCCCAGGCGCGCTGGGGCCGCGACAATATCGCCACGGTCACCGTCACCAACCCCAACGATACCGCCTCGCGCGTCAGCATTGCCAGGGGCGAAGAGGGCCGGGTATCCATAAGCCCGCAATACCTGCTCTTCGAAGGCAGCAGCGGCAAGCTGCTGGAAGCGCATGACCACGTAGGCCCCGCCGCCGAAACACGCGGTGTCTTGTATGCGCTGCATCTTGGACGCTTCAGCGACACCGCGACGCGCTGGCTGTACTTTCTGGTCAGCCTGGCCGGCACGGCCATGGTGGGCACGGGCCTGGTGCTATGGACCGTCAAGCGGCGGCAAAAACTGCCCGACCCCGACCGGCCCTATTTCGGCTTGTGGCTCGTGGAAAAGCTGAACGTCGCCAGCATCGCCGGCCTGTCGATCGCCATGGCCGCTTACCTGTGGGGCAACCGGCTGCTGCCGACCGGCCTGCCCGCCAGGGAGTCGAACGAGATCCTGGTCTTCTTCGCAGTTTGGGCCGCCGCCATGGTGCATGCCTTGCTGCGCCCGGCCAAAGCCGCCTGGGTCGAACAATTATGGACGGCAACCGCGCTGCTGGCGCTGCTGCCAGTCTTGAACGCCCTGACGACTTCGCGGCCGCTGTGGCGCAGCCTGGCGAACGGCGACTGGGTGTTCGCGGGCATGGACCTGATGTGCTGGGCTCTGGCGGTGCTGCATGCCGTGCTGGCGGTGCGCACGGCCCGCCACACGCGCCGCGTGCGGTCGGCCACCTCGAAAAACGAACCGCGGCGCACAGCGGCCGCCCCGGGTGAAGCATGACCCATTTGTTGTCGCTATTGCTTTGCCTGGCGGGCTTTGCCGCCCTGGCATGCGCCACGCAACGCCAGCAGGAAGAGCTTTTCGACCGCAGCCTGCCGCGCCGGGCCACAGTATGGCTGCGCGTGGCGGGCGCCGGCTTTCTTCTATCGGCCCTGGCCGTGCTGCTGGCCTGACGGGGCTGGGGGCTGGGGCTTGTCATGTACAGCGGCCATACCAGCCTTGCCGCCGGCCTGGTATTTTGCGCGCTGCTGACTCATAAGCACCGCCAGGCCCGGCGCCATCGCTAAAGACGTTTCCGGCTCACCCCTGCGACTGGCCGTGCACGTGGTTGATGGTGTCCAGGGCCAGGCTGGAGTGCGCGAACGCCCCGCCCGCCCGCATTTCCGCGGCGACCCAAATGGCCTCCATGATTTCCTTGTCGGTGGCGCCCTGCTTGAGCGCGGCTTCGGTGTGGCCGCGTATGCAATAGGGGCACTGCGTAACGTGGGCCACGGCAACGGCAATGAGCTGCTTGTTTTTCTTCGACAACGCGCCCTCGGCAAAAACGCTGGCGCTGAAAGCACGAAAAGCCGCCATGGTGTCGGGCGCCAATTCGGTTCTTTGCTTGGCCAGTTCCCTGGTCGCGGCGGGATACATAGACTGATCCATCTTCATTCTCCTTGAAGTCAAAGGCTGTCGTTCATCGCTCATTGCCAACCATGATAGCTCGTTGCCGCATGGATGTTTCACCTCACTACTATCCAAAAAACAAATGATTGGTATGGAACGATAGTCGTTGATGCCCGTCGCCCCCCTGTTTAAGATCATTTGCATAAAACACCAGCGCGGCCGGCCCATGAAACCCGGGGCCGGCTCATGCCGCGGCCAAGGCGCTTTCACGCGCGCATCCACCAAGGAGAACCCTATGTTCATCAAAAACTGCTGGTATGCCGCCGGCATGTCCAACGAGCTCAAGAGCGAGCCCCTGGCGCGTACCATCATCAACGAGCCCATCGTGCTGTACCGCCAGGCGGACGGCCAGGTCGCCGCGCTGGAAGACCGATGCTGTCATCGCGGGCTGCCGCTGGCGCACGGCCAGGTGCTCGACGGGCTGCTGCAATGCGGCTATCACGGCCTGACGTTCGACCACACAGGCCAATGCGTGCGCATTCCCGGCCAGGAAAAAATCCCCCATAGCGCGCGCGTCAAAAGCTATCCCGTCGTGGAACAGGACGCCTTGATATGGGTATGGATGGGGGATCCCGCCAAGGCCGACCCCGACCAGGTGCTGAAGTACCCCTGGCACAGCGACCCCGAATGGGCGTACGACGGCAAGTACACCACCATCGACGCCAACTACCAGTTGCTGTACGACAACCTGCTGGATCTGACCCACGTGGGCTACGTGCATCGCAACACCATAGGCGGCGAACCCGAGGCGCACTCCAACGCCGAGATGAAAACCACCCGCAGCGATGACGGCGTGCACGTCATCCGCTGGCTGCGCAACTCGACGCCGCCTCCGCTTTACGCCAGCGCCTTCGAATTTCACGGCAAGGTGGATCGCTGGATCGAAATCGAATTCTCGGTCGGCGCGGTAAGAATCTTCTCCGGCGCCAAGGACGTGGGACAAGGGGCTTACGAAGGCAACCGCGAGGGAGGGCTGGGCCTGCGCACCCTGC
>JBEBXF010000106.1:0-9101 GCA_040391725.1 Eoetvoesiella caeni
GGGCGAAGTTGAATACACCCAGCTTTAGCGAATCGGGCGGGCCCACAGCGCTGTCGGGCCAATCTCAAAGCGATGACATGGCCACTGGCACGCTGGGTCTGCGTGTCAGCACGAGCCTGGATCTGGGCAAAACGCGAATACGTATGCATGGCGCCGTGGGCTGGCGCCATGCGTTTGGCGGCGTCGATCCACGGCGCACTTTAGCGTTTGAGGGTGGACAACCTTTTACGGTGGCTGGAACCCCAATCGCCCGCGATAACGCAATATTGGAACTGGGCGCCGACATCGCTCTGTCAACTAAAGCCAGGATAGGCGTGGCCTATGCCGGCCAACTGGGCGGGGGAAACCAAGAACATGCCGGCAAGATCGATGTGCGATGGAGGTTCTGAAAGTGGCCAGATATAGCCAGACCAGCTCGGAATGAGCTGTGCAGTTCCAAACTCAATGGGAATCAGCAGCAGAAGAAGGGGCTATCGGATAGCACCCATAGAGGGTACGGTTTTAGTTTAGTAAACGGCGTTTGTTCAATCCGCCTTTTCGCTCATTTCTATTATTTAACATAATATACATTATGCGTATTTTATTGGGTATCTAACCGGGCCGGGAATCCTCAGATGGCTGCGGTGACCGGCACTCAACCAGTCTCGCGGACGCTTCCCGCACACGTTCTTGATCGCGGCCTGGACTCTCATCCGCTCGCGCCATGCCCCGTCAGATTGAATTGCGGCCGCGCAATGCCGAACAGAAAATCCCCTTCGGATCGTAGCGTTTTTTCAGGTCGAGCCAGGTTTCATAGGCGGGTCCGAAATGGGCCTTCCAATAGTCCGGCGACAAATTCTGTCCGAGGAAACCGGACAGATACCGTTTACCGCCACGCGGCAGAAAACGTTCGTCCAATGCCTTGACGGCTTCCAGGCAGCCAGGCAGCAGCGCGGCAGGCACGCCGGGATTGAGAATCATGACGGAAAAAAACTCCGGCTCCCCGGGTGTCGTGAAGAAGCCAGCCGGCCGCCTGTCGGCTATCGGCACCAGATGCACCACCGTCGCGTAATACAGGGGCAACGAGTCCAGCAAGTCGTCCAGTTCTTCCAACATGGCGTCTTCAGGCACCAGGCATTCGTACCAAGGATGCTGCAGTTCCCACTGCCCCGTCGCCTTCATGGCCTGGAAGCGGGAATTGTGGCGCAACAAATACGCTTCTATGGTTTCGTCCTGGCAGTTCGAGACTTTCCAGGGCTTTATTTCGCTTTGCAGGTCGGCCAGTTCCGGTGCATCGTTGACGTATTCGAAAGAAACCTGCATGGCGAACAGCCATTCCGCGAAGGGTTGGCGCCCGTTTGCCGTGGATCTGGTGCCTTGCAGCGCGGGCGAGCAAACCGTCTCGATAAAATCGGCGCGGCGCTTGAAAACGGCAAGGTCCCGCAACCATTGCTCTTTGTCCAGATAGGCCAAAGAGTACGTGCGCACCCATTTGCCCGCCGGTCGCAACTCGACGGCGGCCTTGCTTATCACGCCGAAACTCCCCAGCCCGCCGAGACAGGCATGAAACAACGGCGACTCGGCGCCGACGCGCTGGATTTCGCCGTTGGCCGTTATCACCTCCAGGGCCGTCACATGGGAGGCCGCAACACCGTGCCTGAACGACGCGGCCCCCACTCCCCCAACGGAAATCGAGCCGCCAATCGACAGGTTGACGTTGTAAGGAGTGACATAGGGCACGCGCTGCTCGGGCAGCGTCGCCGCCAGCAAGTCGGACCAGCTTGCGTTGGCATCGACCCAAATGGATTCGCCTTCCCGTTCATGCACGGCGCGAAATCGGTCCATATGCAGGGTCAGGCCCTGCGCCACAGGCAGGGTTTGTCCGCATTGGCTCAGGCCACGGGCTCGAACCGTCACCGGCAAGCCGTTTTCATGCGCATAGGCAACGGCCTGTTGCAGCGCCTCGATGGTCGACGGAGAGAAAACGGCGGCGGGCGTCGAATGCGCCAGCCCGCCAAAATCGCCGCTGAAAACGGCCAGCGTATGAGCATCGCCAAGCAGGGCCTGGCCGGTGCGCTGTTCGCACCCGGCGATGTGCTGCGCATTCCATGATGTTTGCGACATTTCGGAAATCTCTTTATTGCGTCACGCCCTGCCGGTCGCAGGCAAGCATCAATCCATCGAACATACTGCCAAAAGCGCCATAACAGCGGTCGACCAGCCGCAGCGCATCTTCGCGGATATTCACCGGCAGGGGTTCGGCATAAAGCTTGCGCTCCATGTCGTCGTCGAACAAGGCATGCGCCAACTCCACCTTGAGGTGCGAGCTGGCGAAATATTTCAGATTCTGGTCCTCGCCGATTGCCTGCATCTGCTTGACTATCCTCTCGAAAAAAACATGGCCCGACGATTCCATGACCAGCAGCAAGACGATGTTCAGCCAATCGCTATCGCTTTTGTATACCTCCGCCATAATGGCATACGCCGGATCGCGCGCCCATCGGACCTCCCTGCCGAACAAGCCATTGAGATCCGCGCTGTTGGAATCCATGCTGCATATGTAATTCCTGTCGTGCAGGAACCATTGCTCGTGGCCGGCATCCTCCAGCCTGTGGTGGCGGGCGACCTTCTTCAGAACCGGGTCCGCTACCCGCTCTTCGTTCAGGCGCAGAATGTCCTGAAAGGCCATGACCCAGAAAGTCAGTCCCGGTACGAAAGCGCTGATTTCCCTCAAACTGCCCATCTGCTCCAGCATGCCGAAAAACGGGTGATCATTGAATTCCCGCTGTTTGGAAGCTATGTAGTCCTGTACGATTTTCATGAGTATCTCCAGAGTGTCGAGTGTTAAAGGTGGCGTCAAAGAAGCGCCAACTCCTTGTCGTATTCCAGCATCAGCGCGTCGACGCGCAACCAATCCACGTCCTCGATCCGGCCGGCCTGCCGGCAGATGCTGTCCAGAAGCTTGCTTTGCAGGCGGCCGTGAGCCAAAGCGACCGCATAGGGTGTGTTGCTGAACATCACCAGCACGTGTTTGGACACATAGCGCGCGGCATAGCGCCGCATCAGGTTCTGTTCCAGCTGTTTCTTCAAGTTGAAATGCTCGTCGAGAATGCCCGTCTGGATCTCGTGATAATTGGCCATGGACATTTCAGAGACCGCGTCGGTATCGGGTTTGCGCAAGCGATAGAACGCCGGCATGACCTGCCACCAGTCATCGTGATGGCGATCGAGCAATTCATCCAGGATGCGGCAATCCTCGAATCCGCTGTTCATGCCCTGCCCGAAAAACGGAATCAGCCCATGCGCCGCGTCCCCTATCAACAAGCACTGATCATCGTAGTACCAGGGCGAGGATTTCACAGTGCTCATACGGCCGGTAGGATGGTCGAGGAAATCCTCCGCCACGTCAGGCATTGCGGGAAAAACATCGGGAAAGGCCTGCTCGAAGAACGCCCGGACACGCGACTCGCTGTCCAGATCAGCAAAACTGTTTTGTCCATCCATGGGCAAAAACAGGGAGCCGGTCACCGAACTGTCCAGATTGGGATTGCCCAACAACAGGAAAGACGCCCTGGGCCAAAGATGCAGATGCTCACGGGCCAAGTGAGTCGACGCGGCGCCGGCTATCGTGATTTCCTTGTAGCCATGGGGGAAGAAGGTTCTGGACGCGCCGATCAGGCCTTGCCGCTGCAAGGAATCCCTGACCTGGGAAGCGGCCCCGTCCGCGCCGATCACATGTCGATAGGCATGCAGAAATTCGCTGCCGTCGCGCCGCCTGAAATGCGCGGTCTTTTTCGATACATCCAGGCTCAATAACGTCGTATCGAAATGCCAATGGACCGAGGGAAACTTTCCGGCCTCGTCCAGCAGCAATCTGTTCAAATCGTTGCGCTGAATGGCGTTGATGTGCTCGTCATGGGTACGGCCGAACGCCTGGTATTTTATCCGGCCATTTTCATCATGAATCGCACGGGCGCGCATCGGCACCATCAGCTTTTCAAGCGCGGACAGGATACCGGCTTCAGCCAGGGCGGTGATGCCGCGGCACGACATGGCCAGATTGATGGAACGCCCGGTATCCGCACAGCCTGCCCGGCTGTCGGAACGGGATTCGAAAATATTTACCTCATAGCCTCGGCGCGCCAGGTAGATGGCCGCCAGGCAGCCCACCAGCCCCGCGCCTATGATGCTTACGTTCCGCATGCTGTTTACATTGACCGGACAACCACCCATGCTTCAGAAGCTCCAGATAGCCTTGATCGACGCCACCTGATTCAGGTAGCCGCTGCGAACCTCTGCGTCGTAACGCAGCGACACATCGACACCACCCCGTCCGCTCAGGTACGTATAGCCCACGCCACCCCTGAGAATCCACGGAGACTGGCCTATGCCGGCGGCCGTGAAACTCTGCGTCGGCGTCCCGGCATACGCGGCGATGATGTCGCCCTGGTCGTTGATGGTGTCGTACCCCACGCCTATACCGGCGTCGATCCGCGAGTGCTCCCCCCACAGATGGATGTAGCGGCCGTCCACTCCCACTACCAGCGCCCTGCTGGTCTGGGCGCCGACATCCAGGTCGAGCGCGCCGGCGCCCGTCTCGGTGTAGGCCTGGCTCCGCAGCCGGGTGTAGTCGAGGCGCAGCGCTGGTACCAACGCATTGCGCTCATCGAGCACAATGGCCCTGGACAGGCTGGTGCCGGCGTGGATGCTCGAGGTACCGTAGTCGCCATGGGCGACCCGGTTCAGACTGCCGAAACTGAGATCGCGGCGGCTGCTGCTGTCATTCCAGCCGGCATCGAGCTGAAAGCTCAGGTCCAGGCCATTGAGCGGCCGGCTGCCATAGACAGCCAGCACATTCGAGTCGATCCTGGCCGAGCTGTCCGTACCGGACAGCGCCGTATTGCCATTGACGCGCGTGTCGGCATAGGCATAAGCAAGGCCCAGCCGCATCGTTCCCAGTTCACCCTCCACGCCTGCGGCCAGCCCGCCGGTGGAGGCAGAAAAGCCGGCTGCGCCGCTCCGATCGTCCTGATCGGCACGGGAGCCGAAAGGACTGATCCAGACATGCTTGTCGGTGGCCGCGGCGCCGCTGAAAGTGCCCGCGGCACCAGGTGCATAGCGGCTGGCAAATAGCCGATTGACAGTGGACAGCATCCCCATGATAGCGGCCGCCCCGGAATTCAGCGGCAGGGTCTGATCGGCGGCGCGGGCCACGCTGCGCTCGTCGGGCAATTGCCCGAATGCCGTGACGACGGCCGCCATGTCTCCGGTGGGCGAGCCTTGCACTTGCGTATCCAGTACACGCGCGGCGCCGTACGCCGGCCTCAAATGATAGGCCTTGACGGCGCGGTACACCGTCGTACCGGTACTGCCGGGACTGGAATCGGGGCTGGTGTCGGCCGAGCTGGAACCGCCGGAGCCCGTGTCAGTACCGCTGGAGCCGGAATCGGAGCCGCTGGCCTGGACTTCCAGGTCGACCGAACTGCCGTTCTTGACGGCGGTAAAGTCGAACAGCGCGGAATTGTCGGTGACGCTGAAAGTCGTGGCATTCAAAGTGCCGGCAGTGACGACGCCACTGAGAACCTGGTGGTTGCCCAGCGTGTTGGCGCCGGCGACATCGACAGCCAGTCTGGCTCCGGCGGTGAAGGTGGCCGTGTCGGCGACAACCAGTTTGCCGTAGTGCGTAGCACTGGAGGCGCCGATGCCCAGCGTCTGGCTGGCGCCCTGCGTGTAGCTGCTCAGGGCCAAGGTGCCGTCGGCAACGGTGGTGTTGCCCGACCAGGTGTTGCCGCCCGCCAGCGTCAGGGTTCCCGTGCCCAGTTTGTTCAGACTGCCGGCGCCGGTGAAGATGCCGGCGGTCGGGACGCGGACGTCATAGCCCTGCGTGTCGACGAAGGCGCCGCCGGCACCGATGGCGGCGGCGCCAGCCTGGAACCCCTGCATAAAATCGGACTGATTGCCCGTGGCGCGCAGGATGCCGCCGTTGAAGTTGATGACCGCCGGGATCCCCGAGGTCGTCAGTCCACCGGTTTCCAGCACTCCGCGCGCCGCCGCGGAGCCTTCGAGATTGAGGGTGCCAGCCCCGCCCGAGCTGGTTATTTGCACAGAGCCGGCTTGCACGACGGCGCCGTTGTCAACGGTCAGCGTGCCGGATTCGAAGACCCCGATTTGCATATAGGCCCCCGTCAAGGCCGAGCCCACGCCATCGACGGTCGCCACGCCACTGCCGCCCAAGTCACCGACGACAATGACGCCGTTGGAAACCACGACGCCGCCGTTCTGGATGGCCAGCGTGCCGGCACCGTTGAAGCCGACGACGAGGGTGTCTATGGACCAGGGACTTGCCTGACTGCCAGACGCGACCAGCGTCCCGTGGTCATACACCTTGCCGGTAGTCGTGACAGTCTGCGCCCATGCCGACGACATCGACGCCAGGCCTGCGGCCAGAGCGACCCCCTTGCCAGCCGCCCGGCCCCGTGTCCGCGCCGATTTCGCCGCCGCGCGCCATGCGCTTGGCCTGAGCCTGAAAACAGCGTCGTCACTGCGACTCATGTGTGCTCCTCTCCGAGTTTCCGGCGCGCAAACAGCCAGGACGTTTTTTCTAATCGAGAAAAGTTACCAAACGTTTTTCGAGAAACCCTACAGAACCCTACAGAATCGACGCGTCATGAAAAACCAGACGCTGGATCTCGATTTTTGATTATGATGGCCGTCCGAGCATGCCACTATCGATCGCATGGACACCTACGCACTACGCCGCTGCATATGGGCGATTATTTTCATTGTCGGCGCAAATTTCGGCGTGTCCGCCTACGCCAATGACGTCAAAGAGACCGGCTTCGGCGATCTCTCGGTGCTGGTCGATCCGCAAGGCAGGGAAACCATCGAAACCGTGAGCCAGCCAGCCCGGGCGCATGATTTCAAGCCGGCCCCCTACGGATTTTCCGCGGGCTACACCCGCAAGGTGCACTGGCTGCGATTCAAGCTCTTTGCGCCGCCGCTGGATGCGGATGGCGGACGCCGTCTCTATGTCGAGTTCTACCCGCCCTATCTGGACGATTTACAGGTATTCACGCCCCGCCCCGATGGACACGGGTTCGACCGCCAGGTTCATGGCGACCTGCAGGCTTTCTCCGGCCGCTCGGTGCACCATCGCGCTTTCGTGCAAAAGGTGGACTTTCCCGACGACAGGCCTTTGATCGTCTATGCGCGCCTGCAGACGACGAGCAGCTCGGTGGTCAGCATAAAGGCCTTGACGCCCAGTCAATTCCTCGGCCACGCCACCACCGAGTACGCCCTGCTGGGGCTGTTCTTCGGTTTGCTGCTGGTGGGCCTATTGGCCAACATTAAATATGCATTCGGCGGTGATCCGCTGCAACGCGCCTTCCTGATCCATCTGACGGCGGCCATGTACATGCTCCTCGGCGTCAATGGCCTGCTCACCGAATACCTGTTCCCCGATTCCCCGCTGTGGGCGGACCGCAGCACGTCGATCGGCGCAATACTTATCGTGGCGTCGGCCACGTATTTCTACGGCAAAATCCTGGACATGAAACAGGCCGCCCTCTGGATGCGGGCCATTTATCGCGTCGTGCTCTGGCTGGGAATCCTGTTCCTGCCCGCGCCGTTCCTCGGCGTCTACCCCGAGACACAGCGCATACTGATACTGGGCGCAGTCCTGGTCGTTCTGGCCGGCATGTGGCGCGCCATTCAACTGTATCGGCAAAGAACAACATGGGGAAGCCTGCATATTCTGCTGGCCCTGGCGTGCAGCCTGCTGGGGGCCTCGGCCACCACCTTGACGCTTCTGGGCGTGCTGCCCGGCCAGTTCTGGCTGATCAACAGCTACACCCTGAGCATATTGGGCACGCTGGCGGCTTTGCAGGCCTATTTCATATTGCGCGGACGCTTGAGCGAAGCCCGCCTGGCCGAGGCGCGCATGGAGGCGGGCCGCAGCGCCGCGGTACTGGAAACCGAACGCGCATCGAAAGAAGCCCAAAGCCGTTTTCTCGCCATGCTTACGCACGAACTGAAAACGCCTCTGTCGGCACTGCGGCTGTGTCTGGGCCAGATCGCCAAACCGGGCAGCTTGCGCAAGCACGCGGAAAATGCCGTCGAACAGATCGATTCGATTATCGACCGATGCGACCTGGCATGCCGCTTCGACGACGGCAGGCTGGAAGTCGCAAAAGAGCCCTGCTGCCTTCATGACCTGGTCGCCGGCCTGATCGTCAAGCGCGCGGACGGCGGACGCATCGTGCTGGACGTTCCGCAGGGTCCGCCCGTGCGGCTGGTGACAGACCCGGTTCTCCTGAAAACAATACTGGACAACCTCACCGACAATGCCTTGAAATACTCGCCGGCGCAGGCCTTCATCAATCTGTCGGCATCGCCCCATGAAAAGGACGGACGCGACGGCGTTCGCATTTGTGTGGAAAACCCGGTTTCCAGTCCAGCGATGCGCCCCGACCCGGCACGCGTATTCACCAAGTATTACCGCGCGCCAGAGGCAAAGCGCAGCACGGGCTCGGGGCTGGGCCTGTACATCGTGCGGGGATTGAGCACGATGCTGGGTGGTGAAACCCGTTATGTTCCCGATCAACCCAACGTGGTGTTCGAAATATGGATTCCAACCTGAAAATCCTGGTCATCGAAGACCACGACGTCCTGCGGGAAGTCGTGGTCGAAACGCTCACCAATCAAGGCCATAGGGTTGCCGGAGCGGAAAGCGCGGAAGCCGTCGAGTCCCTGATCATGATCGACGACTACGACATCATCGTGCTCGACCTGCAATTACCCGGCGAAAACGGCCTGAGCTTTGCACTAAGGCTGCGCCGGACAAAGCCCAACATCGGAATCGTCATGATGACGGCCAGGGGGCTGACGCAAGACAAATGCGCGGGCTACGAAAGCGGAGCGGACATCTATTTGACCAAGCCGGTGCAACCGGAAGAGCTTTGCGCCGCGATATCCGCGGTCGGCCGGCGAGTCAGGGGTCCGGTTCCCTCCTCGCGTCCCTGCCTGGACATGCGGCGCATGGTGCTGACCGATGCCGACGGGCTGGAAATACCGCTGTCGAGCCAGGAGTCGCACATGCTGTCGGCGCTGATGCTCGCGCCGGG
>JBEBXF010000107.1:0-9081 GCA_040391725.1 Eoetvoesiella caeni
TCGCCTTGGGCAGCCTGCTGGCAGACGGTTTTGACAGCCTCGTCGGACAGGCCCAGCACGGCCGCCATGGCGCCCGTGCCCACCGGCACGGCGGCCTGCATGGCGTCGGCGCGTATCCGCACCACCCGCACCGCATCCTCCAGCTTGAGCGCATCCGCGGCGGTCAGGGCCGAGTATTCACCCAGGCTGTGGCCCGCCACCAGGGCGGGAGCGTTGCCGCCCGCCGCCTTCCAGGCACGATATACGGCCACGGCGGCTGCCAGCATGACCGGCTGGGTATTGGTTGTGAGATTCAGTTGGTCGGCCGGCCCTTGGGCGATCAGTGTGCTCAGATCCTGCCCCAGCGCCGCCGAAGCCTGTTCCAGGGTTTGCGCCACGGCGGTATTGCCAGCCCACGCATCGAGCATGCCGACGGACTGCGACCCCTGCCCCGGAAAGACAAAAGCGATTTTCATAGTGTCTCAAGCCTGTTGATTTTCGAAATATCTGTGTTCTCATGAAGGTCTATTTATAAGGGTATGACAGCGAAGGGGCGCCGCTTCTCGATGCGCCCGAGGCGCGGCAGCTACATTCTGGCCAGCACCGAACCCCAGGTGAAGCCGCCTCCCACGCCCTGCATCAGGACCAGGTCGCCGGCCTTGATGCGGCCGTCGCGGCGCGCGGCGTCCAGGGCCAGCGGCACGCTGGCCGCCGAGGTGTTGGCATGCTTATCGAGTGTGACCACCACCTTCTCGGTGGGAATATGCAGCTTTTTGCTAAGGAAATTCAGGATCCGGACATTGGCCTGATGCGGCACCAGCCAGTCGACGTCTTCAAGCGCAACGCCCGCCTGGGCGCATACATCGGCCGCCGACTGCGACAGGGCGTTGACGGCCATCTTGAATACCGCCTGGCCATCCATCCGCAGGAAAGGGTCGCCCACGACGTTGCCATGCGACACATTGCCGGCCGCATACAGGATGCTCATATGGCTGCCGTCCGCGTTGAGCTGCGCGCCGATGATGCCGGGTTCGTCCGACGCCCGGACGACCACCGCGCCCGCGCCGTCGCCGAACAACACGCACGTGCTGCGGTCGTTCCAGTCGAGAATGCTGGAAAACACCTCGGCGCCGATCACCAGCGCCGTCTTGGCGCGGCCGGCCCGGATGAAGGTTTCAGCCGTCGTCAGGGCATAGACGAAGCCGCTGCATACCGCCTGCACATCGAATGCGGCGCCCTGCTTGATGCCCAGGCCCGCCTGAACCAGGCAGGCCGTGCTGGGGAAGATGAAATCGGGCGTCGAGGTGGCGACGATGATCAGGTCGACGTCTTCCGGCGCAATGCGCGCATCCTGCATGGCGGCACGGGCCGCCTCGATGGCCATGGAGCTGGTCTTGACGCCGGGATCGGCGATGTGGCGCTGACGGATGCCGGTGCGGGTGACGATCCACTCGTCGGAAGTTTCGATATTGCGGGTCGCCATCTCGGCGGCCAATTCGTCATTGCTGACGATCCGGGGCGGCAAATAGCTGCCCGTCCCCACTATCTTTGCATAAGGCATAGTCACTTCCATCAAACCCCCGGGTCAACGCAGGAGTCGGCAATATCGTTGGGAATCTTCGTCGATTGTTCAGCGGCCGCCTGCAGGCTGCGGCGAAGAAGGTGAATGGCGTTGGTCGTACCGTCGAGCAAACCGTTGTGCACGGCTTCGCGCGCGCGCCCAAGCGCACAGCCGAAGGCGTAGCGGTCGGCCGAACCGTGGCTTTTTACGACGATGCCGCGCAGGCCGAGCAGAACCGCGCCGTTGTAGCGGCGGTTGTCGACCGTGTTGCGAAAGCGATCGAGGACAGGCTTGGCGACAAGCCCCGAGATCATGGACAAGGCATTGCGCTCGAATTCAGCCCGCATCAGGGTGGACACCATCTTGGCCAGTCCCTCGAGGGACTTGAGCACGACGTTGCCGACGAACCCATCGCAAACGATGACGTCGACAGTGCCTTTGCAGATGTCGTCGCCTTCGACGTTGCCGTAAAAGTTGAGCCCGCTTGCGCGCAGCAGTTCGGCCGCCTGCTTGACGACTTCGTTGCCCTTGATGACCTCTTCGCCGATGTTCAGCAAACCCACCGTGGGCTGCGGGCGGCCATACAGCGCCGTGACCAGCGCGGTGCCCATGATGGCGAATTGCAGCAGATGTTCGGCTGTGCAGTCGACGTTGGCGCCCAGATCGAGCATGGTGGTTGCGCCGCCCTTCTGGTTTGGAATGGACGTGGCAATGGCCGGGCGGTCGATGCCGTCCAGCATTTTAAGCACGTAGCGCGATATGGCCATCCATGCGCCGGTATTGCCCGACGATACGCAGGCATCGGCCAGGCCGTCCTTGACAGCCTGAACCGCAACCCTCATGGACGAATCCTTTTTGCGGCGCAACGCGACTTCGACCGGATCATCCATGAGGACGACCTCGGACGCCGCCAGAACCTGGAACCAGTCGTCGCTCGTACAGCCCAGGGTCTTCAATTGGCCCTGGATGCCGGCTTCGTCGCCGACGAGCAAAAAACGGGTATCCGGATTGCTTCGGGCAAAATCCCAGGCAGCGGCAACCGTTACCGGCATGCCGATATCACCGCCCATGCAATCGACAGCGATTCGAATCTTGGTTGTCGACATCAAATACGCAATCTGGACAAGATCGCAGAACGCGACGGATTATTCGTCGTTCTTGGTTTTGAGGACTTTACGACCACGATAAACGCCGTTGGGGCTGATGTGGTGACGCAGATGCAGTTCGCCCGTGGTGGGCTCGATAGCCGTGGGAGGCGTAGTGATGAAATCGTGCGCGCGATGCATACCGCGCTTCGACGGACTCTTTTTGTTTTGCTGAACGGCCATGATGACTCCTGGAAAACGGGTCGCTATTGTACGCGATGGATCCCGCAGGTTAATACAAATTCAATCTTTCTTTAACTTGCCCAGCACCGCGAACGGCGATGGGCGAACCACTGCATCGAGCGGCGTTTCGTCCCGCAAACCGGGCAACGCGGCGTCCGATGGACAAACATCGTGCCTGGGCACGTAGGGCAGGCTCAGGATGAGCTCGTCCTCGATCAGCGACAGCACGTCAAAACGTCTTGCGCCGACGATGCGCTCGATGCCTTCCCCGAACTCGTCGTCCGACACGTCGTTGTCGAGAGCGGCTTCCGAATTGACCAATTGCAAGCGGCTGTCCGAATCGATCGGCCAGTCCAGCGGCGACAAGCAACGCTGACAAGTCAACCTGGGGCACGCCTGGACATGCAGCCGCAAAAACCGCTCGCCCGCCATATTGCGTTCGCCCTGCAAGGCCCACTTGACGGCCGAGGCTTCGGCCTGGCCCGGCAAACCATCCAGAAACCGGGAAAAATGCAACAGCGGCAATTCCCCGCTAATTTCCTGCCCAAGCTGGGTAAACTCGTAGGTATCGATATACTGCACAGTACTCATCGCACTTCCCGCCTGCCACCTTGCTTGGAAAGCCTATCTTTTAAAGCCCCATTTCTTAAAGCCAGCTCTAAGTTGCAAGATTAGGAAAACATTAGATAATAACGCTTTTGGCTGAACACAGTCAAACCAACTTAGCCCCTGCCCCTTCATGCGTCTCATCCTTGCATCAAGCTCGCGGTATCGCCAGGAAATGCTGGCTCGCCTGGGCCTGCCGTTCACAGCCATCCCGCCCAATATCGACGAAACCCCGCTGCCGAAGGAAAACCCCGCGCAGCTTGCCTTGCGCCTGTCGATCGAAAAAGCCCAGGCCGTTGCGATGCAGCATCCCGATGCCCTCGTCATAGGTTCGGATCAGGTGGCGACCATGGATGGCGACCCCATAGGCAAGCCGGGCAGCTTCGAGCGCGCCCAAGCGCAACTGCGCCGCCTTAGCGGCCAGGCCGTGGAGTTCCACAGCGCGCTGTGCGTTACCGACGGCAAGCGCCAGGAAACCGCCGACGTCGTTACCATATGCCGGTTCCGCGCTCTTGGCGACGCCGAAATCGACACCTATCTGCAGCGCGAACGCCCCTTCGATACCGCCGGCAGCGCCAAGGCCGAGGGGCTGGGCATTGCGCTGATGGACAGCATGCAATCCGACGACCCAACCGCTATTATAGGTTTGCCGCTGATCGCCCTGTGCCGCATGCTGCGCTCTTTCGGCCTGAATCCTCTGTTATCGGACCTGTCATGAATACTGCCGCTGGATCCCTGCATCTGATTCCCGTGGGCCTTGGGGAGTCCGCCCCCGAAACCTGGCTGCCACAGGCCGTGCGCGAACTTGCCGGGCGGCTTACCACCTACATCGCCGAAAACGCCAAAACCGCCAGGGCCTTCCTCAAGCTGGTCGGCACGGTGGCGCCTCTGCAGGAAATCACCATCCATACGCTCACCGAGAAAACCGACGCCGAACAAATGCGCCAATGGCTCAAGCCTTTGCTGCAAGGCGGGGACATCGGCCTGGTCTCCGAAGCGGGCTGCCCCGCGGTGGCCGATCCAGGCGCCAAGGTGGTGGCGGCGGCCCACGCCATGGGCATACACGTGCTGCCCTGGGTCGGCCCTTCGTCGATACTGCTAAGCCTCATGGGCAGCGGCCTGGACGGCCAGCGCTTTGCCTTCCACGGCTATGCGCCCGTCGATCCGGGCGAGCGCGCCAAACAGCTCAAGGCCTGGGAAAGCGACTCGCACAAACATCGCCAAACGCAAATTCTCATCGAAACGCCCTACCGCAACGGCGCCATGTTCGACACGCTGAAGCAAGCCCTGAAAGGCACGACCCGGCTCTGTGTGGCTCGCGCGCTCACCACCAGCGAGCAGTGGATACAAACGCGCACGGTTGCGCAATGGAAGTCGCAGCCTGCGCCCGACCTGAACAAAAAACCCACCATCTTCCTGTTTTTGGCATGAACACCTTTGCCTCCGGCGCACGCACCGCGACTACCGGATCGACCCCGGGCCCGGGAACAGTCGCAGCTCTCGCCCATCGGGCGCAAGGCGGGGGCTGGGGCTGGAAAAACGGCAATAATCGGGCGCTGATACGCTGGCTGAGGCACGCGCCGGCCATGATGATGCTGGCCCTGCTGGGAGCCTGCGGCACGTACCCGCCCTCCGGGGGACTGGCCATCGACCGCAGCATCCAGGCCAAGAGCCAGAACAGTCGGGTCGAGTTCGTGGTGCTGCACTATACGTCGAGCAACGACGGGGTGGCACTGAAAACGCTGTCGCAAGGTAATGTCAGCAGCCACTATTTGATCACGGACGATGCCGTGCCGCACGTGTATCAATTGGTGGACGAAAACCGGCGGGCGTGGCACGCGGGGGTCAGCCAATGGTATGGGTCGAGCAACCTGAATTCCGCCTCCATCGGAATCGAGATCGTCAACGGAGGCGGCACGGGGCTGGTGTGGGCGCCTTATTCCGAGGCGCAAATTGCCGTGTTGAAGGTACTGCTGCGCGACATCGTACAGAGGCATCAGATCAAGCCGGCGAACATCGTCGGGCATAGCGATATTGCCCCACAACGCAAAGTGGATCCGGGGCCGTTATTTCCGTGGAAGGAACTGGCGCAGGCCGGACTGGGGCGGTGGTACGACGAGGAGCAGGTGGCGGACAATGTCAGGGCCCTGGAGCGCTCGGGCCTGCCGACTGTGCGGTGGTTCCAGCGGGAACTGGCCCGGGCGGGTTACGCAACGCCCGCCACCGGGGTGCTGGACAAGGCTACCAAGAACGTGATCCGGGCGTTTCAGATGCACTACCGGCCGAGCCGTTACGACGGGCGGCCCGATATCGAGACGGCGGCCATCCTGCGCGCCTTGCCTTGAGGTAAAACCCGGCCTTGCCAACCAGAGGCGCTTGCCCTACACGCCGAACACCTGCAGGCGAGCGGATGCAGGGCTTTGTCGATGCGCAGGCCTTCAAGCCGGCGCATTGACGCGCTGAACCAACCAGTCGCGCATTTCTCCCACCGAATCCAGCATGGCTGTGGGATGGGATTCGGCCAGCGTGGGCTTGTCGTGGGCGCCGTACGAAACCGCCAGGCTGTCGATGCCGGCATTGTGCGCCATCTGGACGTCATGGGTAGTGTCACCCACCATCACCACCTGCTCGGGATCCAGGCCCAGAGCCTGCATGATGTCCATCAGCATGCCGGGATGCGGCTTGCCGAAGGACTCATCGGCACAGCGCGTAATGTCGAAGTGCTGCTGCCATTGCTGGGCCGCCAGCATGCGATCCAGGCCGACGCGGCTTTTGCCGGTGGCCACCCCCAGCAGCACGTTCTGCTGCTTCAACCCCTGGAGCAGCTCTGGAACGCCGTGAAAAAGCCTGAGTTGGGTGTCGCGCTGATGGAAATGAGCACGATAGCGATCCAGGAACAGGGGAAACTGCTCGGCGGTCAGATCGGGGACAACCCGATACAAGGCGCTGTCCAGCGACAAGCCGATGACCCACCGTGCTTCCTGGTCGGTAGGCACGGGCAGCGCCAGGTCGCGGCAGGCTCCCTGGATGGAGGACACGATGGAATGGGTCGAGTCCATGAGCGTTCCGTCCCAATCGAAAACGACGGCGCTGTAGCGTTTCAAGGGTTTTTCTCCAGTGATTCAAGCAGTTGTTCGCAAGCCGCAGGCAACGGCGCATGCAAATCCAGCAATTCCCCGGTCAAAGGATGGGGGATTTCCAGATGGGCGGCATGCAGGAACATGCGGTTGAAGCCTTGCTTGGCGAATTGGGCCCGCACGTCGTCCCGGCCGTATTTTTCATCGCCGACGATGGGATAGCCGCTGGCGGCCAGGTGCACGCGTATCTGATGCGTGCGGCCCGTGCGCAACTCCGCCTCGAGCAAGGTGTAACGGCCATAGCGTTTTTTCAGGCTGACGATGGTATGGGCGGTTTTGCCGGCCGCATCCACCTTGACCCGCCGCTCGCCGGAGGCGGTCAGCCATTTGAGCAGGGGCTGGCGCAGATGCTGCCTGTCGTTGACCCAGTCGCCCACCACCAGCGCCAGATAGCGCTTGCGGCCCCGGCTTTCGCGCAACATATCGTGCAGCGCCGTCAGAGCCGAGCGCTTTTTGGCAACCATGAGCAGGCCGGAGGTTTCCCGATCCAGCCTGTGCGCCAGCTCAAGCATGGGCGCCTCGGGCCGCGAAGCGCGCAATTGTTCGATAACCCCGAACGATACGCCGCTGCCGCCATGCACCGCGGTGCCCGCGGGCTTATTGATGACCAGCAGCGCGTCGTCTTCGTACACGACGGGAAAAACAGCCGGCGGAACCGGCCGGGATTGGCTTGGGGCAGGCAGGCGCAATGGCGGCACGCGCACGGTATCGCCCTGAAGCAAACGATAGTCGGCGGCTATCCGGCCCTTGTTGACCCGCACTTCCCCGTTGCGGATCGCCTTGTACAAATGGCTTTTCGGCACGCCCTTGCAATGGCGGATCAGGAAATTATCGAGCCGCTGCCCCGCCGATTCGGCATCGATTTGCAGCAACCGTACAGACGGAAGGGGTATTGGAGCGGGTACGGGTTTGCGCATATGAAAAAGCAGCATATAATCACGTCAGCCTATGGAAGCTGAAACCTACCTGACGTAGAGATGCAATGGATGCGTCTCCGTCGGGCACATGGATATTGTACCGCTCGCGTTTCAGTTTCCGGGCCATTAGGTCGCCGGGGCAATACCGGCCTTTGCAACAGTGGTGTGGCATCGTGCCCGCTGTGCAGGTCTGTTGCCAACCGCGTGCGACGCTAAATGCTCTTGCAAGATAAAGTCATAGTTTAATGCACCAGCCGCGCTACCCAAACCGCGTCTGCCGTTCCCAGCAAATTTTTTCGTCAACAACCACTATCGTGCTTCTGACCTTCCTGCTGATTGAACCGCGTGCCCAATGGCACGCTGTGCCCGCCTGACACTTCAGGGCGGGTGCAGCCTGACGTCGTCAGCCCATCCGTCCTTTCCTGCAAGCCCTAGCGTTACACACCGAGTGGTCCGAGGTCGTGCGTCGATAAACGGCGCGCCACACAACGGAGAATCTCACTCATGAAACGCATGTTGTTTAATGCAACGCACCAAGAAGAACTACGCGTTGCCATTGTCGACGGTCAAAAACTCATCGACCTCGACATCGAAACCGCCGGGCGCGAACAGCGCAAAGGCAATATCTATAAAGGTGTCATCACCCGCATCGAGCCCGGCCTCGAAGCCTGCTTCGTCAGCTACGGTGAAGAGCGCCACGGTTTCCTGCCCTTCAAGGAAATCGCCCGCAGCTACTTCAAGGAAGGCGTCGATGTACGCACTGCGCGTATCCAGGATGCCCTGGCCGAAGGCCAGGAACTCATCGTCCAGGTCGAGAAAGAAGAGCGCGGCAACAAGGGCGCGGCCCTGACCACCTTCATTTCGCTGGCTGGCCGCTATCTGGTCCTGATGCCCAACAACCCGCGCGGCGGCGGCGTCTCGCGCCGGGTCGAAGGCGAAGACCGCCAGGAACTGCGCGAAACCATGGAGCAGTTGAACACCCCCGCCGGCATGAGCATTATCGCCCGCACGGCCGGCATTGGGCGCAACGTCGAAGAGCTGCAGTGGGACTTGTCCTACCTGATGCAGCTCTGGACCGCCATCGACGCCGCCGCCCGCGACAACGCCGCGCCGGTGCTCATCTACCTGGAATCCAGCCTGGTCATTCGCGCCATCCGCGACTACTACTCGCCCGAAATCGGCGAAATCCTCATCGACACCGACGAAATCGCCGAGCAGGCCACCGCCTTCATGAGCGTGGTCATGCCGGACAACGTCCAGTGCGTCAAGGTTTATCGCGACGACGTTCCCCTGTTCTCGCGCTTCCAGATCGAACACCAGATCGAAACCGCCTATTCCCGCACCGTGCAGCTGCCCTCGGGCGGCTCGGTGGTCATCGACCACACCGAAGCCCTGGTGGCCATCGACGTCAACTCGGCCCGCTCGACCCGCGGCGCCGACATCGAGGAAACCGCTCTTCGCACTAATCTTGAAGCGGCCGACGAAGTGGCCCGCCAGCTGCGCCTGCGCGACCTGGGCGGCCTGATCGTCATCGACTTCATCGACATGGAGGA
>JBEBXF010000108.1:0-9003 GCA_040391725.1 Eoetvoesiella caeni
AGGAACTGGCCGAAAAGCTCACCGAAAAAGGCGTGACGGTGAAGTACGCCATCCATCCGGTGGCGGGCCGCATGCCGGGCCACATGAACGTGCTGCTGGCCGAGGCCGAAGTGCCCTACGACCAGGTCTTCGAGATGGAAGACATCAACAGCGAGTTCGGCCAGACCGACGTGGTGCTGGTGCTGGGCGCCAACGACGTGGTCAACCCGGCCGCCAAGAACGACCCCGCCTCGCCGATCGCCGGCATGCCCATCCTGGAGGCCTACAAGGCCCGCACCGTCATCGTCAACAAGCGCTCCATGGCGGCGGGCTATGCCGGCCTGGACAACGAACTGTTCTACATGGACAAGACCATGATGGTGTTCGGCGACGCCAAAAAAGTCATCGAGGACATGGTCAAGGCCGTGGACTGAACCGCCGCGCCCCGACATGAAAACACCCCGCCTGGCAATATCCGGCGGGGTGATTTTTTATGATGCGCCAACAGCCGCAACAGCCTATGGCCTATAGCGAACCGCCCTCGAGCCACTTCTTACCGCGCGCGTACAAGGCTTCGACTTCAGCGCCTGTGAGCTGGGGCATATCCATTTTCACCTTGTAGCCGATCTGGGTTTGAATATAGGCCAGATGCTGGTAGCCGTATGGGAATGTCGCCAGCGCCTTGGCGTCGATTTCCAGCTTCGCTGAAGGATCGAGGGGATCGACGCGGTCTTTTTCATAAATGGGCTGGCGCAGCACCATGCCCCAGCGGCCATTGCGCTTTTCAAGAAAATCGTAAAAACGGCCGGTGCAAACCACGTCGCACAAAACACCCTGGACGTCGCCGCGCTGCGAGATCGTCATCTTGGTTTGAATGATGGCGCGATCGCCGGCCAGGTCGATGGACGAGCCGCCAAGAAAATGCAGAATGCTGACGCCCTTCTTCCATCCCTCCTGGGTGACGCGGATGAAATCGGTCGCCGAGCCCTGGAACCAGGTCGCCATCATGACGCCATCGTCGTGCCAGACCGTTGCAAACCGCTCCCAATCGCCGGCATCGCGCCATATCGCCCAGTTCTCGACCAGGTCCCGAATCGCCAGGCGATCTTTCAATTCTTGATCCACTCTCAACTCCTTTCATTATCCATAGCAAGGGCGCGGCCGCGCCACGCTCCGCCAATAGTACAACCGAATCGCAATCGGAAACGGCATGGGCCCTGCTTCGGCCATGAGCCGGAGCCATTGAGCCGCGCCGCCTAGAGATGCACCAGCGCCTTGCCCCGGCGGGCCAGGTAGGCCGGGGCCACGGATTCAAGCGGCATGGGAACGCTACCCAATTCGAGCGCCATGGGCACCTCGCAAACGTTGTCCACCGCGAGCGAATCCAGATTGTCGCGCGACAAAAGAGGTTCGCCCGGCAGGCACTCGAAGGCAAAAGCCTGCAAGCGCCCCAGGAACACGGGGATGGGCAGCACATGCCGCGGATGGCCCGACCAGCGGGCAGCCAGTTCCACCAGCTCGCCCAGCGAGTAATCGGCAAAGCCCGCCAAGGCATACGTTCGCCCGTATGTGCGCGAATTGCTCAGGGCGCCCACGATGGCGTTGGCCACGTCGCCCACGTACACCGGCTGCAGACGGGCCTGCGAGCGGGCCAAGGGAATGACCGGCAGCCAGCGCGCCAGGCATGCGAACATATTCATGAAATTATCTTCCGGCCCGAACACCACCGACGGCCGGAACAGGGTGCAGGCCCCTTCCAGGTAGGAGGCGAACTCGGCCAGCACGGCCGCCTCGCCCGCCGCTTTGGAGCGCAGATAGCCGCTGGGGCCTTCGGCGCTGGCCCCAAGCGCGCTGACATGCAGCAGGCGCTTCACACCCAGCCTGCGACAGGCCGCCGCAACGCGCCGGGGAAGATCGACGTGGACGAGCTTGAAGTCGGGCCCGTAGGGCGAACCGGAACGGCTGTGCAGGATTCCCGCGAGGTTGATGACCGCATCGGCCTCGCCAAGCAGCGCCTCGAGCGCCTGGTCGTCATGGACGTCGGCGCTGATGAGGTTCAAGCCGGGGTAGACCAGCAGGTCGCGGCCATGCTGATAGCGGCGCGTGGGCACAATGACCGCATGATCCGCTTTGCTGAGACGAGCCACCACATGCCGCCCGATAAAACCCGTACCGCCAATAACCAGGACTCGCATGCAGTCCTCCAACGCTCTTCAGACGTCTCAATTCTCGGACGAGTCGGAGTTTGATGCAAGCTGCGCTGCGGTAAACGGGCCGGCCAAACGGCGGTCGGCCGTCTGCCGGATCAGCGCTTGAGGCCGGACGCCGCTACCTGGATTCGGGCGCGTTCGTCTGGTTCAGGCATGTTCTTCTTCGTGGCTGCTGCCGTGCACCTTGAAGACCGTGGACCGCTCTATCTTTTGCCCAATGGCCTGTTCATAGGCCTGCCGCACCGATTCCGGCTGGCCGGCCTGGCCGAAAAACTCCCCAAAATATGGGCCGAGCAAAGGATGCGCCGCCAACTGTTCGCGGGGCAGGCCGTACTTGAGCTCTTCCCAGCAGGCCGATGGCAGCTTGATGTCGTGGTTCTGTTCCGGATCCAGGATCAGCCCTTTTGGAATGAAATCCGGATTCGTACGCATTTCCTCGAGTTCGCGGAAGAAACGCTGGCGCATCATGACGATGCCCTTGTCGCTTTGCCCCAGCCGCTCTTGCGTGCGGTCGGTGATGGCGCCCTGCCCCGCCCAGACGACGAAATCCTGGTTGGCCACATGGCTGGTGATCCACCGCCCCGTTTCAGGGTCTTTGACCGGGCCGTGCCACGAGGGAATGCGCTCTTGCACATAGGGCTCTTGCTCTTTGGGCACCTTGCAGAACACCCAAAGCACGCTCAAGGTGTTTTCGTCGTCGATGGGAACCCGCCATTCGAAATGGTGGCCTAGGTAGAACCCGTTGGGCCATAGCGTGACGCGCCCGACGGTCCACATGATGTTGCTTTCAGCTTCCGTGCCACGCAGGCGGCGGTAGATGAGACCGTAATCGAACTCGTCAAAGTCGAGCTTGGTGTGGGTGGGCACGTAAGGCCCCAGGGCGCCCGACATCCGGGTCATCCAGTTATTGTGCGTCCACTCGAAATGCACCGGGTCGATGGAGTTTTCCTGGCATTGGAACCAGTTGCAGGGCAGCTCGGCGAAAATCGCCTGGGCGAACCCGTTTTCGAAATTGAACAGATCCCAGTCGGGCAGTTCCGGCGCGGGCGCCGGGCCCATGTACGCCCACAGCATGCCGGCCTTGGCCTTTACAGGATAAGCCTTGATGCGGGTTTGCTTGCGCATGCGGGCCTGCGGATCCATCATTTCTTCGAACGGCTGATGCGTACACTGGCCGGCGGCATCGTACTGCCAGCCATGGTAGCTGCAGCGTATGCCTTCTTTTTCCACATAGCCATAGGACATATCGGCCCGGCGGTGCGGGCAATGGCGATCGACCAGCCCGTAGTTGCCGCCAAGGTCGCGGTACAGCACCAGGTCTTCGCCCATGATACGCACCGGCTTGGTGTCGCGGTCTTCAAACTCGCTGACCCCGGCAATGGGATGCCAATACCGGCGCAGGTAATCCCCCATGGGCGTACCCGGTCCCACCTGCGTCAACAGCTTGTTTTTCTCTTCGCTCAACATGATTTATCTCCTGCACGCAATTCGTCCACGGAACTCCAGCCGCGGACGCGTTTTCTTTCATGATATGCCGCTATGATAAATCTATGAATTGATAAATCAAATAAGTAGTTTCCCGATACGAGTGAAAACCTTATAAATATAAAATAATACCCTTTAAAAATATATAGTTGAATAATATTCGGATTTAACATCACGAATATTATTTATTTTGAATTATCAATCATATAGAACCGGCATGTATAAACCCACGTCACGGGCGGGCGCCCGCCCGTCCCTACCGACGTACCGGACACAGCCGGACGAGTTCAACAGGAATAGCGCATTAAATGGCTTGGTTTACCCCGTTTTATTTATACCCGGGTTTTATTGACTATTAATTTTTATCCGGGTAATATTCGATCAAGCACTCCACACATTCCATAACCATCCACCGATGAGCGCGTCTGTCCATGAATGAACCACTCCCCAAGTCCTACACAAGTTTCGACGGTCATCGACTCATCGCTGCAGGATCCCTGCAAGCGAATGCCTTGGCGGTCAAGCGGGCGCATGAAAGCGGCACGGCCGGCCCCGTTCTAGTCTTCGAAGACGCAACCGGCCGTTCAGTCGATATTGATACCCGAGGCCCGGATGAGGCGGTTGTTGCCCGACTGACTGCCGCAGCACTCGCCGAGGCGGAGCGCTCCAGCCAACGCGACACCTCGGAGCCCACCGGCCCCAGAGGCCGTGGGCGCCCGAAACTAGGCGTGGTTCCACGCGAAGTGACGCTGCTTCCCCGCCACTGGGAGTGGCTTGCCAAACAACCCGGCGGAGCCTCTGTAGCCTTGAGAAAACTGGTCGAGGAAGCGCGGCGAGCCAACAGCGGAAAGGACCGAATTCGCATGGCGCACGAGCGGGCCTTTCACTTCATGCAGGCCATTGCGGGCGATCTGCCCGGCTTCGAGGAGGCGACGCGAGCGCTTTTCGCCAATGAGCTGCCCAGGGTTCGGGATCTCATCGCCGCCTGGCCCCGCGATGTGCGCAATCACGCCATGCGGCTTGCGACACCGCCGGAGCTTGGCAGTGATGGATTTGACCAGCAGTAAAGGGGCTCGTCGCCTGGAAGTCAGACGTTAATCACACGTTTAAACGTTGATCGGTCGGCAAAGGCCCGTGAACACTAGGTTTCGCGGGGAAATCGGGCCACGGCCTCCACGGGAATCGCTGGAAGTACCCCCAGTTGTACCCCCAATGTTCGTATTTGAGGCACGTCAGAATCATAAACCAGTTGGTGGCTGGAAGACTACTGCGGACAAACTGGAAACTTTGTTGCTTTCCTATCCGGACAAGAAATTGGCTACTAGACAAGCATCTCAAGCCCAGCAAGCTGTTGTCTTCTACCGTATTCACCTTACATTTTTCGCAAAACTCAAGCGTAGTACTTGAAGTTGTGTTTCCACTTATCCGGAGATAACCCTGGATTGGCAAGCAGAATTTCCCCAACACGATCAGAATACTTGACCGTAATTGGCTGCCCCTCACCTAACTGACAAGAGTTGTAATTTAGTTTGGTAAGGCCGAGGATATCCTTGGCCACCTGCACCAGGTCAGCCTCGCCATGCTGGACGGTTATCGCCAAAGGAACGGGAACCTCAAATCCATCGTAGGTGGCGATCCGAGGCTTAAAGCCATTAGTAAACAGCAGTCCGTGCCGTTCCGTGCGCTGCCAGAAAACTCCCCGCTGAACAGGATGCTGACCACGTTTCGCTCCATCGGGATGATCGTCATACCTGTAAAGGCGAAGGCCTCCACGATCTGGACGGACGCGAATGGCTACCAATTTAACTCCCGGCGGGCATGCCCGCAGGAAGCCTTCGTACTCGTCAGCATCAATACCCGAACGAGCATGCAAGAATATTTCCTTGAGCGGACGACCATCCTCCTGCTTATAAGTTTCTATCGTTCCACGGAGCAAGGCTTCGGCCTTATCGGCTGGCAGGTGAAACCCCTTGCGCTCCTTGGAATACCAGGGACCAAACTCGCCAACGAACACGACACCATCGCCGCTATCGGCCGGGGCGCCAGGGGAGCCGGGTCGGTCCCCAAACGCGGTACATTAGTCGCCGGTGACCTCCTCGCCGCCCGCGCCGGGGGCGGGCCCCCCCCCCCCGCCCGCGGCGGGGGGGGGGGGCCCCCAACCCAGCACACGACACCATCGCCGCTATCAAGGAACATTTGGGCGGCACAGCATGCATTCCTTCCGTCTTCGGTTAGCTTATAGGCGAGGCCTACATAGCAGACACCTTCCCGCGCCCACGGTGTTTTCCATGGCTTCGCGCCGCACTTGTAAAACACTGCTGTACCGAAGTTCCAAAGTCGATCCGACCACGGGTTGGTTCCCGGCTCCCCATTGCGTACTGGGGCAACGATACGGAGCGTGGACTCTTTGATGATTTGCACCGGAAGCTCATGAGCCATCATCCGGGCCTTCAACTGCCGCCGAAAGTCTGGAGACAATCCACGGGCCGCTTCGAACTCTTCTATCTCTTCCAATGCCTCCGAAACAATAGGATCTTCGTCATCAAACATCCGAACTTGACCCGTGTTCCGGTCATTGATAGCCTTACGAAGGAATTTCTCTTCTTGCCTCGTTCGTGCAGCATCACTTCGTTGAGAAAGCGCCACGGACGACTTCGGACGACAGTTCTCGTAGACCTCATCTGGAACAACGCACACGACCAATGCCGGTCGAGAATCTAGCTTAGACAGCCGATCCATCGATTCCATATAGAGGCCAGCAACCGCAAAGGCTCTGTCGTGCCTATCCGTCTTACGAGACGCGTTCGACAATCGGTCCGCATCCACGAAATAGCTACGTACCGGACTGGGCCACTTTGCACCAAATGCCACGTCGAACCCCGGAAACGGAGGCCAAGCCCGATGCCGTGTCGGATCTATGCAAGCGGCTGGTGCATTCAGGGCTATGCACCACTCCCTCCAAAGCTCAATGCCTTGGGGCGTTCCGATTACGATATTGTCTGGTAGTTGAGCACGGGGTTCAGCTGGGCCGAACAGCGCGAGACCATCATGAGGGTCTTCCGCCGCCTGCTCATGACCGAACTGCAGCAAAGGTTCCCCAAGAAAGTGGAAGATATCGGTCATGCTGTCGTAACTCCTTCCGGGGCAGAAGGCCCGTCGTCATCCCCCTCATCATCATCGTCACGATCTCGTGAGCGATACTCTGCAATCTCTTCGCCGATATCAGACAGACCGGATAGAGCCATGACATCCAATCCGACCGGGCACTCCCAACTCAATGGCTTAGTCTGCATAACAACCGCGTGCTTTCCCTCTCCACACTCAATATGGCCATCAGATGTTTGAAGAGCTTGGACTACCCCAAGCAGGCGAGCGAGCCATTGCTTGTTCCACCAACTCTTGGTCACAATCTTTCGACGCCGACCGATCTCCTTACCCTCGAACACAGCCCCCTCGGGGGTTGTCACTCGAACGTACACCTTGACAACGACATTCCATGCCCCATCGACATCACGCCGAGGACTAAACCGGGGAGACAACTGATACAAGAAGGGAGATGCTCGGTCACCCCAACCCTTAGTACGTTCTCCTGTGAGCTGCACTGTTGTTGAGCGCCCATCGACATGCTGAATTTGCTGGGTCCATTCTCCAGACTCACGCTCGGGGAAATAAAGCACCTTTCGGTCATTGCAGAACTTCAGACCTTTCTGGAAACAGACGACCTCAAGACTACGCCAAGCGAGCTCCTTGGCAATATCCACAGCCGGCTTGCCATCCCTCTGGTCGACGCTCTCCCAAAGAAACTCCGGAGTGCGACTGACTCTCGTGGCAGGAATAGCTTGTTCAGGAGGATGCGTAAACGCAATCAGGCGAGCGGAACTCAATTCGACGAACGCCCAACGTTTGCGAAGCTCAAAAGTTTCCTGTTCTGTTAGAGCACGGCGAAGATCGAACACCAGCATCGACTCCGGCAATTGCAGAGGAAACACGTTTGCATAGACAGGCTCAGGCCTCGCAACTGTCACGCGTGTCGGCAAGTACTCTCGAAGCGCAATCTGCCGACCACGCTCCGGATCCAACGCTGGCTTAATGCCCAACGAACTCAACCTGGCTAACACCCGCTCCAAGCCTACATTCCAAGAGTCATTGAAATAGGCTGGAGTCAACTTTCCAAATCGAGATGGTATACGCTCATCAGAGGTAACTTCAACCCGGCACGGTAAGACAAAGTCCTCCTTCGCGGAGGCTATGGTGCACCGCTCCAGAAAAACGCCATCTGCTAGGCTGGCATCCGAAACAAAAGGCAAATACTGAACCGCCCGCATCTCCAATAGCTTTCGCACAGTTTCATCCGTATTTTCGCCAGCTAGAGGCGCAGTACCGTTGCACCAGGTCCGAAATCCTGCAAGCGATAGGCGGCGGGCTAACCACGTAGCAGAGGCATGATCAGCCGGCACATGATCGATCAACAGCGTGTCACGGCTTTCGGCGACAGACTGACCACCTCTTTGTGGGAAGAACGGTGGAGTGAAAATGCTTGGATGTTGAGCAATGAGGTGACGCTGATCACCCACCAGATGTACACGCAGGCGCTCTAAATCGAACAGATCGAGCGTCCAACCATAGGTATCGAATATGAATTTTTGCGCGTAGTCCTTATCTGATGCAGATAGTGCCTCCGTGCATACAAATACGAAGACGTTCGGACTATGGCCCTTTTCGTACACGCGCTTACTATCGCTGGCGAGCTTCGCTTTCCAATCCGATCGGACTGTATAAGCAAAGCTGATCTTCCTTCCAAACTTGTCGCTTCGAATGATGGCATCTCTACCTTCATCACCCATACCACCCAACGGGTCAATTCCTGGGTAGTCGACTCCGGCCAAGAACGCTGAGCATAGCCGCTCAAAATCCCTGTAATCAGATATTCGCTCTAAGCAATAGATAATTGGATCCGCAGACATTTTGTAATAATAATCCATATCAACGCTAGTTATCTACCACAAAACGCACTCCCAGCATGCGCTCACCTGCACCAATGCAACGACAGGCAGAGAATATACGCCAGCCATCAGCAGGATGGGCCGTCACTGCCAGCCGCAGTGACGGCCCCGCACACGCCAGCAACAATGCGGGCGAATGCCGAATCCTATTGCGTGCGGCAGACATGATGATGGCCGCCCTACACTGACCGGGCAGTTGCCAAGACCGATGGGCTTCGTACATCGGCAACCCCAACAGCGCAGGTTCCTGCAAGCGCTGGCCCGTCAGGGCGGAACCACCCCAGGTATGCCCAGGCTCCGACCGCATACCGGCCCTACCCAGGGCG
>JBEBXF010000109.1:0-8982 GCA_040391725.1 Eoetvoesiella caeni
TTGGCGTAGATGGCATCGCGTTCGGCCATCACCTGCCACATTTCCTCGTGCCCCATCTGCACCACGTCCAGCACCCGGATGTCCTCGTAGGCGAACTGATCCTGGCGCAACTTGCCCAGCCTTACGCCCGGATCGAGCGAAACATTGCCGCCGCTGGCCTCCAGGTCGCCCCCGATGATTTTCATGAAGGTGGACTTGCCGGAGCCGTTGGCCCCGATCAGCCCATAGCGGTTGCCTTCGCCGAACTTGACGCTGACGTTTTCAAACAACGGCTTGGGGCCGAACTGGATGGTGAGGTTTGCGGTGGAGATCACTTAATTTCTATCGATTCAAAAAAAGGCCGAACAACCCGCTAGTTTAACAAGGTTCAAGCCGAACACGCCCAGAGGCACGCGCGATGCCCCCGCGCAGAAGCAAAACCTGGCCGAATGCGCCGAATGCGCTGTTGGATCAGCCCCCTCGGCTGACGCCATCGACAGCCGGAAAGCACACTACAGATGCTCTTCCAACACCAGATGCGCCATGCCGTCCTCGGTGGCGATGCCCACTTTCCTGCCTATGGGCAGGGTGGCCTTGACCTTGACATGGCCGTACGGCAGGCCCGTGACCACGGGCACCTTGACATGTTCCCTGAGCCAGCGCACGACCGAGGGCATGTCGAAGCCATTGTCGTGCGCGGCCAGGCGGTAATCGGTAAACCGGCCCAGCACGATGGCTTTCTGGCGGGCCAGCACGCCGGCGTGCCATAGCTGAGTCAGCATGCGTTCGATCCGGAACGGATGCTCGGAAATATCCTCCAGGAACAGGATGCCGCCCTTGATCTTGGGCAGGTAAGGCGTTCCCGCCAAGGAAGCCACCATGGCCAGATTGCCGCCCCACAAGATGCCGCGCGCATCCACCGGGTCGGAGCCGGGCGATTCGAAACCGAGAATCTCCAGTTCGCCGCGCATGCTTTCAAGAAACAGGTCAGCCGTGAGGTCGTCCACCTTCTTGACGCCGAAGTCGAAGACGGCGGTCGGGCCGGCATAGCTGGACGCCCCGGTCTTGGCCAGCAAGGCCAGGTTGAACACCGTGAAGTCGCTTTGGCCGATGAAGATCTTGCCGCTGTCGGCCACGGCCTGCCAATCGATGAACGGCAGCAGGCGGCTCAGGCCGTAGCCCCCACGGGTGGCCATGACGATGGGCTGCTTTTGCGTCAGCGACCGGGCAATGCCCGCCAGGCGCTGCTTGTCCGTGCCCGCGAAACGTTCGTGCACGGCCAGCGCGGCACGATCCAGCACCGTCTTGAACCCCAGTTCGCCCAGCCGCTCCCGCGCCATCTCGATGCGCGACGGGTCGGCAACCGCGCCGGACGGCGAAATCAGGTAAATGCCCTTGGGCGCGGAATGAGGGTGGTGATGGGAATGGTCGTGCTGGGGATGCTTGGCCGCATGCGTCATGGTTACGTCCGTAAAGGAGGAAAAGGCCCAAAAGAAATACCTGAAAAGGAAATGCCAAAAAGCTGGTTCTTTCAGACAAGCATAAGTATAGTTGACGCCGCATCAACGATTTTTCGATTCGCTCTATGTTCGCGTCTTCTTTTGCTTCGTGGCTGGCCCGCCGCAACATCCATTTTGCCTGGGTCATGGCCGCCGTTACCTTCCTGACCATGCTCACGTCGTCCGCCGCGCTGGGGTTGCCGGGCGTCCTGCTCAAGCCGCTCAGCGCCGAATACGGCTGGAGCACCGAGCAGATATCCTCGGCGCTGGCGCTGCGCTTCCTTTTATACGGGCTGCTGGGACCTTTCGCCGCCATTTTCATCAATCGCTACGGCCTGCGCGCCGTCATGTCCACCGCGCTGACCCTCCTGGCGGCCGGCATGCTGCTTGCCGTCGAAATGACCACGTTCTGGCATCTGGTGGCGCTGTGGGGCATCATGCTTGGCGTCGCCAGCGGGCTGACCGCGCTGGTGCTGGGCACCATCATCACCAACCGCTGGTTCGAAACCCACCGGGGCCTGGTCATCGGCACCCTCACGGCCAGCATCGCGACCGGGCAACTGGCCTTTCTGCCCCTCGCCGCCTGGCTGGTCGACAACTACGGCTGGCGCTCCTCCATCTTTCCCATCGCCGGCCTTACGCTGATCGTAGCGCTGCTGGCTTTCTGCCTGGTTCGCAACCGCCCCGAGGACATCGGGCAGCGCCCTTACGGCGCAAGCACCAAGGCGGCCGCCGCGGGCGATGCGGGCGCGAGCGGCGCCAACCCCGCCGCTTCCGCCGCCGCGGCCCAGCCCAGCCTGTCGCTGCTGGATCCCCTGCGGGTGCTGTTCGCCGTTCGCGGCAACCTCACGTTCTGGATACTGGCCGGCACATTCTTCATTTGCGGCCTGAGCACCAGCGGACTGATCCAGACGCATTTCATCGCTCTGTGCGGCGACTTCGGCCTGGCCGCGGTGCCGGCGGCGTCGGTACTGGCCATGATGGGCGCCTTCGACTTCTTCGGCACGATATTTTCAGGCTGGCTGTCCGACCGCTACGACAACCGCAAGCTGCTGTTCTGGTACTACGGCCTGCGCGGACTTTCGCTGTTCTGGCTGCCCCACTCGGAATTCACCTTCTACGGCCTGACCTTCTTCGCCGCCTTCTATGGCCTGGACTGGATCGCCACCGTGCCGCCGACCGTCAAGCTGGCCACGGCGGCTTTCGGCAAGGAACAGGCGGGCATGCTGTTCGGCTGGATATTCGCGGCCCATCAACTGGGCGCCGCCACCGCGGCCTACGGCGCGGGGCTGACGCGAACCCTGCTGCTCACCTACACCCCGGCCGTATATGGCGCCGGAGCGGCCTGCGTGGCGGCGGCGCTGATCATTCTTGCGGTTCGCCGGACGCCCCCGCCTTCAGGCGCTTTGCGCTGAGCCGGCGTTCGCGGAAAAACCGGCGCAGCAATTCGCCGCATTCCTGCTCCAGCAGGCCCGCCCGCACCGTGGTCTGGTGATTGAACGGGCTGGCCGGCACGTCCAGCACGCTGCCGCAGGCGCCCGTTTTGGGGTCGCGCGCGCCATACACCACCCGGTTCAGCCGGGCATGCAAGACGGCCCCCGTGCACATGGCGCAAGGCTCCAAGGTTACGTACAGGCTGGCCTCGGGCAGCCGGTAATTGCCCACGGCCCTGGCCGCCATGCGCAGGGCCACGATTTCGGCATGCGCCGTGGGGTCGTGATCGACGATGGTGCGGTTGAAGCCGGCGCCGATCAGTTTGCCCGCGCCGTCCAGCACCACGGCCCCCACCGGAACCTCGCCTAGCTCCCAGGCCTGTTCCGCCTGCTCCAGCGCCGCCCGCATGGCCTGGACATCGGCCTCGCCGAACGGCTCTTCGCAAGTCGGGCCGCAGGCATCGCCGGCGGGGCTGCCGGCGCCTTCGCCGCAAGGCGCGCCTGAATGCCTGTCAGCCGCCATAGATGCGCGAATTGAGTGAAATGCGACCCGCCAGGCTTTCGACGGCCTCTTCCAGCCACTGATACAGCTCGGCGTGCTCATCGTAACGGGCCTGGTTCAGGTTGGAAACGCGGCCCTCCTGGATGAACCCCCATGCCCGGCTGCGCTTGTCCTTGTGACGAGGATCCCAGACTCCGAACGCCACGCCGCCGGATTTGCGGATGAGGGAAAAGCACGGAATGTCCGTATAGCCGTCGCCCACGAAGATCATCTGCTGGAACGGCACGCGCAGCTTGTCCTGATCGACCTTCTTGTTGACCTCGAAAGGCTTGTTGCGCGAGGCCTGGCCCACGATGCCCTTTTGAATGTGGAACAAATAACGGGTTTTATCGGTGAAACTGACGATACGGCGCGGAAAATGGATGCCGCCATCCTGGCCATACATGAATTCGGAGGCCCAGATATCGGTGAATTCGTGGGCGATGGGCGTGTTGCGCACCACGTCTCCGATGCCGCTGGAAATAAGATAGAACTCGATCTGCACCTGGGGATGCTGGGCTTTGACCAGGGCTCGCAGGCGGCTGAACAGCGTGTCGACGCCGTCGTGCAAGGGCAGGCGCCGGCCCCATTGCGCCAGGCGCTCCTGGGTGATGAGCCCATGGCGTCCGGAACGCGACAGTTCTATCATCTGGTACAAATAGGCCGGAACCGGATCCCAGTCGTGCAGCGACAGCAGCGGCCCCACTTCCTGCGACCAGAAATGCCCCGCATCGACGCCCAGCCCGGATAAAAAACCCGTCGTGCTGTCGGGAGCCAGAGTATCATCGAAATCAAAAACCAGGGCAATGACGTCGGACATGTTTTTCCTGAATTGAAACCGCAAAGCCGCAACACGTGCGCCGGAACAAGCCCCAAGTGTAACGCCAGCGGTCAGGATAGTTCGCCGGGCATTGCGTTAAATCAATCATCAGGCCGCAGAACGCACCTAGAATCACCGTATACGCATCACAGCATCGCTTTTGTACGCAGCACCGCCAAAAACTCTACCTTCAACAGGAGACTGCCATGCTAGGCCGTATAGCCCTTGACCTGACCAAAGACCGCAATCATCAATTGCGCCTCGACGCCACCATCCAGCTTGCCTCGGAACACAATGCCGAACTCGTGGGCATCTATTCCTCGCCGGTCGCCAACCAGTACCTGCGCGACGAGACCGCGGTGCCCAGCCAGGTGGCCACGCTCATGCGCACTCACGTCAGCGACGAAATGGCCGAAATCCGCGACAATTTCCTGAAGGCGGCGGCCGCCGCCGGCGTCAAGGCCAGCTACCGCGCCCCGCAGGGCCCCACCGAAGAAGTCCTGGCCCTGCACGCCCGCTACTGCGACGTGCTCGTCATGAGCCAGACCGGCGGCGTGAACACCGCGCCCAGCCAGCGGCCCAATCTGGCCGAATCGGTCATCACCTCGGCCGGCCGCCCTGTGCTCATGATCCCCTACATCGGCCACCTGAGCCCCATTGGGCGGCGCGTGCTGTTCTGCTGGGACAACGGCCGGCGCGCCGCGCGCGCCCTGGCCGACGCCGGCCCCATCCTCACCCAGGCAAAGCATCTGGTCGTGCTGAAGGTGGACGAAAACCTGGAACAAATGCAGGCCCAGGACATCACGCCGCAGGATCTGAACGCCTACTGCGCGTCCCGCCGCTACCCGGCGCCCGAAGTCATCAAAAAAGAAAGCTTGAGCTACGGTATCGGCAACACCATCCTCAATTCGGCCACCGACCATGGCTGCGACCTGATCGTCATGGGCGCCTACAATCGCAGCCGCATACGCGAATGGATAATGGGCGGCACGTCCAAGACCCTCATGCAGTCCATGACCGTGCCGATACTTTTTTCGCACTGATCGGGCGTCCGGCCCCGGCGCAACCGCAAGCAACGCATTCCGAGCCGCGCCAGGGGCAGCCCGCGCTACACGACCACCATCTTCAGCTGCTGCAGAACCTGCGGCAAAATAGCGGGCAGGTCTTCGGCGATCAGTCCGGGGCCGAAGCGCTTCGCCGCCCGGCCGTGCAGCCAGACGGCGGCCGCCGCGGCCAAAAACGGTTCCATGCCCTGGGCCATCAGGCCGGCGATGAACCCCGTCAATACGTCGCCGGTTCCACCCGTCGCCAGATCGGGAGGCGCATTGTCATTGATGATGGCCCGGCCGTCGGGCGACGCCACGACGGTATCGGCGCCCTTCAGCACCACCACGGCGCCGCACTGCGCGGCGGCCTCCCTGGCGCGCTCGAGCTTGCTGCCCTGCACGTCGAACAGCCGGCCGAATTCGCCCTCGTGCGGCGTCAGCACGCACGGCCCCTTGATGGCCGAGAACAACTCCTGGGGCGCCTTCCTGAACGACGTGATGCCGTCGGCATCCAGCACTACGCCGCGGCCTACCTCGAGCGCGGCCAGCACATGCTGGCGCGTGGCTTCGGAAACCCCCGCCCCCGGCCCCACCACGATGACATTGCGCCGCTCGTCGGCAAGCAGTTGTTCCAGGCCTTCGGCATCGTCCAGAGGCAGCACCATGACGCTGGTCAGCGAAGCCGCATACACCGCCCAGGCCGGCTCGGGCGCCGCCACGGTCACCAGGCCCGCGCCGATTCTGGCGGCGGCCATCGCCGACAAGCGGGCGGCGCCGGTCAGGACCTCGCCGCCCACCACCAGCACGTGTCCACGCTGATATTTATGGGAATCGTGGCTCGGCCATGGGTACTCCATCGCCCACAACCGCGGCGAATTGCGGAACGCCGTGGGCGCGATGGCATCGAGCACGGCTTCGGGGATGCCGATGTCCGCCAGCACGACGCGCCCGCAGAACAGCCGGCCCGGCAGCAGGACGTGCCCGGGCTTGCGGCGGAAGAAAGTGACCGTCATGGCCGCCTTGGGCGCAATGCCCAGAATCCGCCCCGTGGCGCCATCCACCCCGCTGGGGATGTCCACGGCGCAAACCGGCAATTTGCTGTCGACGAGCTTCTCGACCACGGCCAGGGCCTGCCCTTCCAGCGGCCGGGAAAGCCCGGCTCCGAAAAGCGCGTCGACGACCAGCTCCGCGCCGTCGAGCAAGGCCGGCGTCATGGGCTCGATGGCTCCTTCCCATAGCGCGGCATGATGCGCCGCATCGCCGGCCAGCGCCTTTTTGTCGCCCAGCAGCCCCAGTGTGACGGGCCAGCCCCAATCGGCCAGGTGGCGGGCCGCCACGAAGCCGTCGCCGCCGTTGTTGCCCGGCCCGCACAACACCACGACCCTTCGCGCCCTCCAGCGCTCGCGCACGGCGCTGGCAACCGCCAGCCCCGCCGCCTCCATCAGGGCAACCCCGGTAATCCCCTGGGACATGGCGGCCTGATCGGCGGCCGCCATTTCGGCGGGCGCCAGCAAAACACACTTGTTCATCCCCATACTTGCCACGTCCTATGTAAACTGCCACTATTCAACCAAAGCCGGGCGCCGGGCGCCAAGACAAAGATATAGTAACGGACGCCGCACATGCCATCTGTCATTTCCGTATCCAATCTTTCCAAGACCTACGCCTCGGGGTTCGAGGCCCTCAAGAACATCAATCTGGACATCGAGCGGGGCGAGATCTTCGCTCTGCTTGGCCCCAACGGCGCCGGCAAGACCACGCTCATCAGCATCATCTGCGGATTGGTCAACGCCAGCGGGGGCACGGTGGTCGCCAACGGGTATAACATCGTTACCAACTATCGCCAGGCCCGGGCCTGCATCGGCCTGGTTCCCCAGGAGCTCACCACCGACGCGTTCGAAACCGTCTGGGACACGGTAAGCTTCAGCCGCGGCCTGTTCGGCAAGCGCGCCAATCCCGCCCACATCGAAAAAACCCTCAAGGCGCTGTCGCTCTGGAACAAGAAAGACAACAAGCTCATCACCCTGTCCGGGGGCATGAAGCGCCGCGTCCTCATCGCCAAAGCCTTGTCGCACGAACCCGCCATCCTGTTCCTGGACGAGCCCACCGCCGGCGTCGACGTGGAACTGCGCAAAGACATGTGGGAACTGGTGCGGTCGCTGCGCGCCGACGGAGTCACCGTCATTCTTACCACGCACTACATCGAAGAGGCCGAGGAGATGGCCGACCGCATCGGCATCATCAATCACGGCCAGATCATCCTGGTCGAGGAAAAAAAAGCGCTCATGCGCAAGCTGGGCAAAAAACAGCTCACCCTCCAATTGCCGGAGCCTTTGGCGCATATCCCCGAGCAGTTGGCGGGCTACGGCCTGGAGCTGTCGGAAGACCGTAAAGCGCTCACCTACACCTACGACATCCAGCAGCAAACCGACATCGCGGCCATGCTGGCCGACCTGCATAACGGCGGCATCCGCTTCCAGGATCTAAGCACCCGTCAAAGCTCGCTGGAAGACATTTTCGTCGGCCTGCTCCGGGAGAAATCATGAACCTGCAAGCCATACGCGCCATCTATCTGTTCGAAATGGCCCGGGCCTGGCGCACGCTGATGCAAAGCCTCATCGCCCCGGTCATTTCCACCTCGCTGTACTTCGTGGTGTTCGGCGCCGCCATCGGCCACCGCATCACCGAGGTAAACGGAGTGGGCTACGGCGCCTTCATCGTACCCGGCCTGATCATGCTGTCCCTGCTTACCCACAGCATCTCCACCGCCTCGTTCGGCATCTATTTTCCGCGCTTCGCGGGAACCATCTACGAGGTGCTTTCCGCGCCGGTTTCATACCTGGAGATTCTGGCCAGCTACGTGGGCGCCGCCGCCACCAAGTCGCTGATCCTGGCGCTCGTCATTCTGGGCACGGCCACCTTCTTCGTCCCGATGCGCATCGACCATCCTTTGTGGATGGTGCTGTTCCTGGTGCTTACGGCCATTACGTTCAGCCTCTTCGGCTTCATCATCGGCATCTGGGCCGACAGCTTCGAGAAGCTGCAACTGGTGCCCCTGCTCATCGTCACGCCGCTTACCTTTCTGGGCGGCAGCTTCTACTCCATCGACATGCTGCCGCCCTTCTGGCAAAAAATCACCCTGCTCAACCCGGTGGTCTACCTCATCAGCGGGTTCCGCTGGAGCTTCTACAGCATTGCCGACGTCAATGTCGCGGTCAGCCTGGCCATGACCCTGGCCTTCCTGCTGGTTTGCCTGGGCATCGTGGGCTGGATGTTCAAGACCGGATACCGCCTGCGGCCGTAAGCCCGCCACGAACACCGGCCATAGTGCGCAAGCCGGCGCGGGTGTAGACTTAGGGCAACCCTGTTCTGCGCCTTCAGAGAGGTTGCCGTGGCTCGTAAAACACCTATCGAACGCTATCGCAATATCGGCATCAGCGCGCACATCGATGCCGGCAAGACCACCACCACCGAACGCATCCTGTTCTACTCGGGCGTCAACCACAAGCTGGGCGAAGTCCACGAGGGCATGGCCACCATGGACTGGATGGACCAGGAACAAGAACGCGGCATCACCATTACCTCGGCCGCCACGACCTGCTTCTGGAAAGGCATGGCGGGCAACTACGACGAACACCGCATCAACATCATCGACACCCCGGGC
>JBEBXF010000110.1:0-8965 GCA_040391725.1 Eoetvoesiella caeni
CGGGGCAAGACCTGCCACCGTCGGGCCGTGTCAGACACGCGCCTGGTTGTCGAATCCCAGGACACCCAGGCTTCGGATGACCTTGTGCGTAACATAGCCGACTTCGTTGCTGCTGGCGGAAGCCGCCAGCATGCCCGTGGTCGTCCACCGGTTGACCACTTTGCCGTCGTCGGTTTTTTCGACGAAGTTGGCGTCGCGGTCGTCCTTCATGAGCTTGGCGATGCGGGTGAAAGCGTCGTCCCACGACATGCGCTGCCATTTGTCGGAGCCGGGCGCGCGGTATTCGGGATACTGCAGGCGATTGGGGCTGTGGATGAAGTCGATGAGCGCCGCACCCTTGGGGCATAGCGTGCCCCGGTTGACCGGGTGGTCGGGATCGCCTTCGATGTGCGTGATGCTGGCCTTGGCGTTCAGGGCGCCGTCGCCCAGACTGTACATAAGAATGCCGCAAGCCACCGAACAGTAAGGACAGGTATTGCGCGTTTCAGTCATGCGCGACAGCTTGTACTGCCTGACTTCGGCCAGGGCCGGACTGGGGGCGGCCCCCAGTAAAGCCAGACTGGAGCCCGCCAGTGTAGTACCTGTCACCTTGAAGAATTGGCGCCGAGTCATGTTGACCATGGAGCTCTCCAGAGGAAGAAGGAAATTGCGCGCATGCGCGCTCGCTTACTACCCTTGCCGGGGAAACGCCTTGCCGGCATTCCCGATACGGCAAAGTATAGGCCTCGCCGCATGAAAACACCAATCAAGAGGATGCCCGCGTCCTCCTCCTCACGAGGGCGCGGCGGGGCCGCAAACAGCCCCCGCCGCTCTCCGGAGAACCGTCGGCCGGCCTCCGGGACGGATCAACATCCAAACGGGCTTAGTCGCGCTTGGGAATATTCAGCCCGCGCACGACGGCCGGCCGGGCAAGAAAGGCGTCCAATACACGCACGACATTCGGGAAGTCGGCAATGCCTACCAGATCGCCGGCTTCATAGAAGCCGACAAGATTGCGCACCCAGGGAAAGGTGGCGATATCGGCAATGGTGTATTCGTCTCCCATGATCCAGGCCCGACCCGCCAGACGCTGCTCGAGCACACCCAGCAGGCGGCGCGACTCGGCGACGTAGCGGTCGCGGGGACGCTTGTCTTCGTAATCCTTGCCGGCGAACTTGTTGAAGAAGCCGACCTGGCCGAACATGGGGCCGATGCCGCCCATCTGGAACATCACCCACTGCAGGGTTTCATAGCGTCCGGCCACGTCCTTGGGGATGAATTGCCCGGCTTTCCCGGCCAGGTAAACCAGGATCGCACCCGATTCGAACAAGGGCAGCGGCTTGCCTTCGGGCCCGTTGGGATCCAGGATGGCCGGAATCTTGTTATTGGGGTTCAGCGACAGAAACTCGGAGGAGGTCTGGTCGTTGGCATCGAACCGCACCAGATGCGGCTCATAGGGCAGCCCCATTTCCTCGAGCATGATGGAAACCTTGACCCCGTTGGGCGTGGGCAAGGAATAGAGCTGAAGGCGGTCTGGATGCTTGGCCGGCCATTTCTTGGTAATGGGAAACGCGGAGAGATCGGTCATGATTGAAAGATTGAAAAGTGCCTGCGTTGATCGAAGGTGAACGGGTGCGGCAATAAAGCGCCTTGCGAAAACAACAGGCATTATGGCACGGCGCATCGTCGGTGCGGAGGCTGCCGCATGCGCACGCCGTCCCGCATGAACCGCCGCTGCATACGGCGCCCTCCCGCAAGCGTCCTCGACGCCAGGGCTCTTGTCCGAGACTGGTTTTCACACGTTGTAAATCCTGTTTACTTATAGTAAAAAGCGGACAGTACGCCGTTGCGTATCGTTCCGCTCTCCTTCCGTTCTCATCGCCTCCGCGCTTGTAAAACGATCACGGCAACCATGCCGCGGGAGAGCATAACGGAGCGCCGGGAAATTCCGGCCGCGGGTCCCGGAACGTCCGCTGCGCGCATATTCATAAGACAAACAGGCACATCACTGCCAACGAACCAAATGGGGAAATCATGAAAATTCGAAACAGGCTTGCCCTGGCAATATCCCTTGCCCTGGCCGGCCATGGCGCTCAGGCGCTGGAATACCGGCTGGCTTACGGTTCCGACGGCCAGCCCGTATTCCAGGCCCGCTTCATGGACGTGGGCGACGGCCCGGTCATGGGCGACGAAAGCGAAATACTGCAATCCACCTGGAACCTGAACGACCTGCAAAAGGACAAGATACTCCAGGCTCTGAACCGCTGGGCCGAAATCATCAAGCCGGCCCCCGGCCAGCTTCCCGCAATCATCAATATCGGCACCGTCAACGACAACAATGCCTTCGGCAGCAGCACGGCCGTCCCCGAGGGGCAGACCAGCCTTACCCAGCTCCAGCGCGCGCTGTTCGGCATGCCGAACCCCACGCTGACCTTCGGCTCCCACGGCCAATTCGTCATGGGCAAAATGAATTGGGACAGCCTGCCGGCCTACATGCCTTCGCAATTGCCGCGCGCGCAAAGCGGCGCGGATCTGACCGCCGTCGCATTCCACGAACTGGCGCACGGCCTGGGCATCATGGGGGTTGCGTCCGACAAGGACGGCGAGGGCTCGAACACGCCTTACTTCGACGATGTACTGGACTCGTGGTCCCAGCACCTGCGCGACGAGAAGGGCAATCCAGCCCGGCCTGGGCAAGCCATATATTGCTCCGACTGCAACAATCCCTATACGTCCGACAGCTTCGACGTGACGAACGACAAGGCCTATTTCACCGGCGCCCATGTGCAGGAAGTGCTGGCCGGCGCCATGCCCGGCCTGCCGGTTCGCATCCATGCGGATGATGGCGGTATCGACAGCGGATACATGAGCCACATCGAGCTCAAGAACAGCCTCATGAGCCACCAGAACTATCGCAACTATACCCAGTTCATGGAAGCCGAACTGGCGGCGATGCAGGACATGGGCTACGACATCGATCGGCGCAACTTCTTCGGTTATTCCGTCTACGGCAGCGGCCTGCAACTGGTCAATCCCAACGGCTACTTCCTGCGCAACGACGCCGGCACCGCCTACGTTCCCGGCCAGTACAACACCGCCACCCTCGGCCTGGGCCTGCACATCTACGGCAGCTACAACACCGTCTACCAGCAAGCCGACCTGCTCACCAGGGGCGCGGGCGGCGCTGGCGTGCGCGTGGACGGCGCCGGCAACACGCTGATCGTGCAGCCGGGAACCCGCATCTACGCCGACGGCCTGAACGGGCGCGGCATCATGTTCGCCTATGGCAAGAACCACAACCTCGTCCAGCGCGGCGACGTGCAGGCCCTGGGCGAGCTGGGCATCGGCGCCAGCTTCGATTTCGGCAACAATGCCATGGGAAATGAAACCGACTACCGGGGTTCATATATTTATACGGTCGACGGCACGCCCCGAGCCCCCCTCGACGAACTCAACGGTGCGCTCGTCGACAACTTCGACCTGACCGGCAGGCTGGCGGGTAGCGCCGCCGCCATCTATATCTCGAACAACGCCCTGGTGAACAACATCAACGTCATGCGCGGCGCACAGATCCAAGGCAATATCTACTCCAGCTACAACCAGCAGGACGGCAGCTGCGACCAACGCCTTACGCACATCAACTTCGGCCAACTGGCAGACAGCCAGGGCCGGGCCACGAGCCAGGCCGACCCGGGCTTTGCCTTGCGCTACGACGGCGACATCCAGGGCATCGACAACCTGGTCGTCAACGCCAAGGGCGGACGCACCTCGCTGAACGGTTCGCAGGAACTCTACGGCGTCGTGGTCGATCCGGGAGCCACCTTGGGCGGCAACAGCACCTATACCCTGAACGCCGACGGCGCCTTCGCCAATCACGGCACGGTCAGTCCCGGCAACTCCATCGGCACCATCGCCATCAACGGCAATTACGAACAGTCCTCCACCGGCAACCTGCTCATGGAGGTCAACAATCATGGGGCCCATGACACCCTCGTCGTCAGCGGCACGGCGGAACTGGACGGCACGCTGACCCTGGCCCCCGCTTCCGACTGGTATGCCACCGGCGCCACCTTGACCCTGGGCCTCGGCGACTTGGTGCAGGCCGGCTCCACCACCGGAACCTTCGCGTCCCTGGACAGCGTCATCGCTTCCCCGACCCTGCTTGCCACGGCAAGCACGCTGGGAAGCAACAGCTATCAATTGAGCATTACGCGCCAGAACAATGCCTATAGCCAATATGCCTTGAACGACAACGCGCGCCGGGCCGGGCGCGCGCTGGACGCCATAGCCGGCTATGCCGGGCCCGACATCCAGCCGCTCTACCAGGCGCTGGATTTCTCGGCGCCCGACGGCAGCACCGTCGCCGGCGCCCTGCCCCAGCTTTCACCCGAGGCCTACAGCGCCATGGCCGCCAGCTCGCTCAACCGCGAACGCCAGATCGCCGGCCAGATCAGCGCCCGCAGCCAGGCCATCCGGCATGGCGCCGTGGTCGACGATCAATGGCGCGGCTTTGCCATCCCCTTTGGCGGCGGCACCAGCCAGGATCCCCGCGGCACGCTGATCGGCCAAAACGCCTCGAGCTACGGCGTGACTTTCGGCGCCGAAAAGCTCGACAGCCGGCATCCCGACTGGTCGTGGGGCGTGTACGGCGCCGTCAGCGGCCAATCCGTCAATGTCAACGACGGCCTTCATGCATCGGGCCGCAGCACCGCCTTCAACCTGGGCCTGCAGGCCCGCTACGCGCCCGACCCCGCCTCCGGCCCCTATCTGTTCGGCCTGGGCCAGTTGGGCATCGAAGACGCCCACTTCACCCGGCGCCTGGCCATCGACAGCTACTCGGCCAAGAACCACGCCGACTGGACGGCCCTGAACGGCACCCTGACGGCCGGCGGCGGCTATCGCTGGGCGCTGAGCCAGTCGCTTAGCGTGGGCCCGCTGGCCACCCTGAACTACACCCGCCTGAACCGCCCCAGCCTGACCGAATCGGGCAGCGACGCCAGCCGCCTGCAGCTCTCGTCCTCCCATTTCGACTCGCTGCAGTCGAGCATCGGCGTAAGCGCCAGCCTGAGCCTGGCGCGGCCCAGCGGCGCGCTGCTGACCGCCAGCCTGCAAGCCACCTGGGATCGCGAACTGCTGGACAACGACTACGTGCAGCAGGCCGCTTTCGCCGGCTACCCGCAGGCCTCCTTCGCCAGCCGCAACAAGATTGCCGGACGCGACGCCCTGGGCCTGGCCGCCGGCCTCACCTACGAAATCGACAAGAACTTCACCGTGGGCGCCAGCGTGAACAGCCAGTTGTTCCGCTCGGGCTATCAGTCCGTCTCGGGCAATATCTCGCTTTCGCGCCGGTTCTAGGAACGTAGACGATAGAAACGTTCAAGGCGAAATCGGTTGTGGCGGGGCGGATCTTCGACGATCCGCCCCCGCCCATAGCCGTTGCTCTATCCGCCAGGCGGCGTCATGCCGCTTCATCGAGGTCCGCCCGGCTTGTAATATGCCGCAGTTCCTCCAGCAGTTGCACAGCCGTGCGCGGCAACGATCCCCTGCGCCGCCTGAACACGTAGAAGTGCCGGCTGAGCTGGGTGCCCGGTATAGGCAGGGGCGCAATGGTGCCGACCTCGCGTTCGGCCTCGTATAGCGGCATGGGCAGGCTGCACAGAAAATTGGCTCTGAGCACTAGCGCCTTGATCGTCACGATCGATCGGGTTTCAACCACCACCTGCGGCGGCGGCAACCCCGCCTCGGCGAACAGCTGGTGCAGCTCTTCGCGCGGCTTGGTGCCGCGCGGCGGCAATACCCAGCGCTCATGCCGCAGGTCGGCAAACGACAGGCCCTCCCGGCCCCAGAGGGGGTGCTTGGTGGAGGCGACGATGCCGCTCAGGTCTTCCCATCCCGAATCCGCCACCAGGCTGATTTCGTCGGTTTCCTCCAGGGAAATGCCGATGGCCAGGTCGATTTCGTTCTTGATCAAGGCATCGGCCAGCACGTCGTCCACGCCTTCCATGATTTGGATCTGCAGGCCGGGCCAATGCAGCAGCAAACGCTCGATGGCGCGCGGCAGCGCCGCGCTGGCGACACTGGCGATGGCGCCCACGCGAACCGTGCCCTTGCTCAACCCCCGCAACGCATCGATTTCGTCGAGGGCCAGCGCCGACTCTTCTTTCAGCAGTTTCGCGTGCGGCAAAAGCGCCTGGCCGTAGGGAGTCAGCACCATGCCCTTGGAGTGCCGCTCGAACAAGGGCACGCCCACCTTTTCTTCCAGTTGCCTGACGCTGCGGCTCAAGGCCGGTTGCGTAATGTGCAGCGCCTGCGCCGCGCGCCCCAGGCTCCCGGTTTGAACGATGGCCAGAAAGGCCGTGAGCTGTCGAATATCCAAAGTCATGCCTTATTTTTATGACTTTGCTCAAAAAAAGCAATATTCAAGCAAGGTCAAGCCAAAGATAATTTTTCAAGCAAGACCAAAAAACGGAGACACCATGCGCGATCAGCGATCCATCGCACCTGAAACCCTGGCGCAAGCCAGCACAGTACGAACCGCCGTATTCAACCTGCTGCGGTCATTCGGCATCGACACCATTTTCGGCAACCCCGGCTCCACCGAGCTGCCCATGTTCCGCGACTTCCCGGAAGAGTTCCGATACATACTGGGCCTGCAGGAATCGACCGTCGTCGGCATGGCCGACGGCTACGCCCAGGCCTCCCGCAATGCGGGATTCATCAATCTGCACTCGGCGGTGGGCGTGGGCCATGCCATGGGCAATATCTTCACCGCCTATAAAAACTGCACGCCGCTGGTCATTACCGCCGGCCAGCAGGCGCGATCCATCCTGCCTTACGAACCCTTTCTGTTTTCCCAGCAAGCGGCCGAATTGCCCAAGCCCTACGTCAAATGGAGTTGCGAACCTGCACGAGCCCAGGACGTGCCGGCCGCTATTGCTCGGGCCTACTACACCGCCATGCAGGCGCCGTGCGGGCCCGTGCTGGTGTCGGTGCCGGTCGACGATTGGGACGCGCCCGCCGAACCTCTCCCGCCCCGCCGTGTCAGCCGCAGCGTCGGCGCCGATCCGGGCGAACTGAAAATCGTCGCCGACGCGCTACGCGCATGTACCCGCCCGGCCATCGTCGTCGGCGCCGGCGTCGATCGCGACGGCGCCTGGAACCAGGCCGTGCAATTGGCCGAGAAACACCATGCGCTGGTCTGGGTGGCCCCGCTTTCGGGGCGCTGCAGCTTTCCCGAGAGCCATCCGCTGTTTGCCGGCTTCCTGCCCGCCAGCCGCGAGCGCATCGTCGACCTGCTGGCCGGCCACGACCTGATCCTGGCATTGGGCGCCCCCGCGTTCACCTACCACGTGGAAGGCTTCGGCCCGCACATACCCGCCGGCTCGCAGCTATACCAACTGGTGGACGACCCTACGCAAGCCGCCTGGGCGCCGGTGGGGACGGCCGTGGTAACCGGCCTGCGGCACGGCATTGCCGCCCTGCTGGACGACTCGGCCGGCGTGCAGCGTCCCACGCCCGCCGGGCGCCGCCCGGCGCCGCTGGTGGACATCGGAACCACCATCACCCCCGCCCTGGTCATGCACACGCTGGCGCAACTGCGTCCCCAGGACAGCATCGTCGTCGAAGAATCGCCCAGCAGCCGCGCCATCATGCAGGCGCACCTGCCCATCGACCGCCCCGAAAGCTTTTACGCTTGCAGCAGCGGCGGCCTTGGCTACGCCATGCCGGCATCGGTGGGCGTGGCGCTGGCCAAAAAAGACCGCAAGGTCATTGCCCTGGTCGGCGACGGTTCCACGATGTACGCCACCCAGGCCCTTTGGAGCGCGGCGCAACTGAAGCTGCCCATCTCCTTCATCGTTCTCAACAACAGCCGCTACGAAGCGCTCAACAGCTTTGCTCCCGTATTCGAGCTGGACAAGCCCGTCGGCACCGACCTGCCCGGCCTGGATTTCGTAACCATCGCCAAAGGCCACGGCTGCGCCGCCCAGCGCGTATCGCAGCCGGCCGGCCTGAAAGCCGCATTGCAAGCCGCCCTGAATTGCCATGAACCGACACTGCTGGAGATCATTGTCGACTGAAAAAGCAGCCCCCGCCGGAAAAGCAATATATCGATTCATAAACAAAGGAGACAACCATGCCGGAAAGCCGATTCAATTTCCAATCCGAACTTTCGGACAATGTCCGCAACCGCTTCTACATCAACGGCCAGTGGACGGCGCCCAGCACGGCGCAGAAACTCAGCCTGGTTTCGCCCGTCACCGAAGAACTGATGCTGCAGGTTCCAGAGGCTTCCGCCGCCGAAGTCGACCTGGCCGTCAAGGCCGCCCGCAAGGCTTTCGACGATGGCCCCTGGCCGCAACTGGCGCCGCAGGAACGCGGCGCCTACCTGCGCAAGATCGCCAGCGAAATGCGCAGGCGGGAATCCCTGTTCGCCCGGGTCTGGAACGCCCAGGTCGGCGCGCCCATTTCGTTCGCCACCTATCTGGTTCCCACCGCCATCGCCCTGTTCGAATACTATGCCGGCCTGGCCGATACCCACGAGTTCACGGAAGAACGGCGATACGGCGACGGCGCGGTGGCGCGCGTGGCGCACGAACCGGTGGGCGTAGTGGGCCTCATCACGCCCTGGAACGCGCCGCTGATCCTCCTGTCGTACAAACTGGCCGCCGCGCTGGCCGCCGGCTGCACCGTCGTTTCCAAGCCCTCGCCCGAAACGCCCCTGGACGCCCTGCTGCTGGCCGAGTGCATCGACGCGGCGGGGCTGCCGGCCGGCGTCGTGAACATTCTGCCCGCGGGGCGGGAGGTGGGCGACTATCTCATCCACAAGCCCGAATTCGACAAGATCAGCTTCACCGGCAGCACGGCGGCGGGCAAGGCCATCGCGGCCGCCTGCTCCGAACGCATTGCCCGGGTCAACCTCGAGCTTGGCGGAAAATCGGCGGCCATCGTCCTGGACGACGCCGACATCGACTCGGCCATTCAGACC
>JBEBXF010000111.1:0-8853 GCA_040391725.1 Eoetvoesiella caeni
CTTCGACTACCTGGCCAAGCCCTTCGACGTCAACGAAGCGGTGGCGCTGATCCAAAGGGCGTCGGCCAGCGAGCCGGCGGTCGATACGCAGGCGCCGGTCGCGGCCGACCCTTCCGCCGGACGCATCATGCTCAAGTCGTCGTCCGTGGCCATGCAGGAGGTGTTTCGCGCCATCGGCCGGCTGGCGGTGTCTCCCGCCACCGTCCTGATCACAGGCGAATCGGGAACCGGCAAGGAATTGATCGCGCGGGCCTTGCATACGCACAGCCCTCGTGCGAACGGCCCGTTCATCGCCCTGAATGCCGCGGCGATACCGCGCGACCTGCTCGAGGCCGAGCTGTTCGGACATGAGCGGGGCGCCTTCACGGGCGCCACGCACATGCGGCGCGGCCGCTTCGAAGAGGCCGACGGCGGAACCCTGTTCCTGGACGAAATCGGCGACATGCCGTTCGAATTGCAGACCCGGCTGCTGAGGGTGCTGGCCGAAGGCAGTTTCTATCGGGTAGGCGGCTCGCAGGCGGTATCCGTCAATGTGCGCATCGTCGCCGCGACCCATCAGCCGCTGGAGCAGCGGGTGGCCGAGGGCCTGTTCCGCGAGGATTTGTTTCATAGGCTGAATGTCATACGGCTGCGCCTGCCGCCGCTGCGCGAGCGCAAGGAAGACATTCCCGCGCTGGTCGAGCTGTTTTTGCAGAACAGCGCCCGCAGCCTGGGGGTTCCCGTGCGCCACCTTACGCCGGAAGCCATGCAGGCATTGCTTGCCTTCGACTATCCGGGCAACATCCGGCAACTGGAGAACTTTTGCCATTGGCTGACGGTGATGTCGTCCGGCCAGCAAGTCGGCTACAAGGATCTTCCGCCCGAAATCGTGGCGGCCAGGGTCAATAGTTCGAAGGAGCCCGCAGCGCATTCTGGTTTCGCGCCGGGAGCGGCTGCGGTTCAAGCCGATTCAATCCGGGCCGCAGCTCCTTCGGCGAGCGGCGCTGGCTCCTGGACGGATCTGCTGGCCAACGAAACGCAAAGCAAGCTGAACCGCAATGAGCCGGCCATCATGGCCACGCTGCTGCGCGAATTCGAAGCGGTGCTGATCAACACCGCGCTTGCGCATTGCCGCAACCGGCGGGCCGAGGCTGCACAGCGCTTGGGCATAGGCCGCAATACGCTGACGCGAAAATGCCAGGAGTTGGGCATCGACAAAGGCGGCGCCGAGTAAGCCCGCATCGGGCCGTCAATCCGCATCCGCGCGCAAACAAGCTTGCACGCGCTGCGCCATCAACGCTTCCCGGCGTATGAAGCCGCTGACGAACTCGTCGGCCGGCCGTTGCTGCAAGCCATGGGGCGTATCCCATTGAACCAGCCTTCCTTGATGCATGATGCCGATGCGATCCGCGATGGCGAATGCCTCGGCCTGATTGTGGGTGACCAGCAGCGCCGTATGGCCTGTTTGCTTGAGGATGTCGCGCACTTCGAAGGCCAGGCGCTCGCGCATGTCGACGTCCAGATTCGAAAAGGGCTCGTCCAGCAGCAATAGCTCGGGTTTGGGCGCCAGGGCGCGCGCCAGCGCGACGCGCTGCTGCTGGCCGCCCGACAGCTCGTGCGGATAGCTTTGCGCCGAGCCGGCCAGGCCGACCAGTTCAAGCAGTTCGCCCACGCGCGCGCTTCGCGGCTTCTTGTCAAGGCGGCGCAAGCCGAACGCCACGTTTTTCTCGACGGTCAGGTGCGGGAAAAGCGCGTAGTCCTGGAACATCATTCCCACGCGGCGGCGCTCGGGCTCCACTTGGATTTCCCTTGACGATAGTATGTTCCCGCCAAGGCGGATATGGCCCGCGCGCAAGGGTTCGAAGCCGGCGATGGCGCGCAGTATCGTGGTCTTGCCGCAACCCGATGCGCCCAGCAGGCAGCCTATATGGCCTTTTTCCAGACCGAACGACAGGTTCTCCACGACCTGTTTGAAGCCCGCGGGCGTATCGTAGGCGAGCGAAACATGGTCGAGATCGAGCAGGATGGACATGGATCAGTACCGGGGTGCGAGTTGATGGCGAGCCAGCAGAACGACCGGGACAATCCCGGCCAGGACGATGGCCAGGGCGGCAACGGCGCCTTCTTCGTAGGTGCCTCGCGCCGCTTCCGCGTAAAGCCAGGTGGCCAGGGTTTCGAAATTGACGGGCCTCAACAGCAAGGTGGCCGGCAGTTCTTTCATGGCGTCCACAAACACCAACAGCGCCGCGGCGCCCAGGGCGGGGCGCAGCAAAGGCAGATGCACCCGCCGCAGGGTTCCGGTGGGCGTTTCGCCCAGAAGCCGCGCCGCGTGCTCGAGCGAGGGCGGGATGCGCGCCAGGCCGGATTCGATTCCGCCCACGGAGATGGCCAGGAAGCGAATAACGTAAGCGCCCACTAGGACACCGCTCGAACCCATGAGGATCAGGCCGGGCGATGCGTGGGTGAAAAGCCCGGCCAGCCAGGAAAGCAGGCCGTCGGCTAGGCTGACGGGGGCAAGCAGGCCGATGGCAAGAACCGTGCCGGGCAGCGCATAGCCCATGGTGGACAGCCGCGCCGCCGCGCTCGTGGACGGGCTCCGGCCTGTTTGCGAGCGGCGGGCCGCCCAGGCGACGACCAGGCCGCAAGCCATGGTGGCGGCCGTGGCGACAAGGGCGATGCGCACCGTGTTGTAGCCGCTATCGAGCAACTGCGGGGAAACGCCGCCGGCATAGTGCAGATGCTTGCGTGTTTCGTTGAGCAGATACAACGCCGGCGCGGCGAAGCCGACGACAACGGGCAGCCAGCCCAGCGCCATGGCCGCCGCCGCCCGGGCGCCGCGCAGCCGTAGAGGCTGCATGGGGCGCATACGCTGGGTGTTGGCGTAACGCTGGCGTTTGCGCGCGCGCCGCTCCAGCAGGATGAGCGCCGCGACCAAGACCAGCATGGCAAGCGCTATTTGCGAGGCGCCGGCCAGATCCGAGCGCGTCACCCACGTGGTGTAGATGGAGACGGTCAGTGTCTGCACCCCCAGAAACTCGGACGCCCCGATGTCGTTGAGCGTTTCCAGCAGAACCAGGCTGACGCCCACGGCGATGGCCGGCCTGGCCATGGGCAGCGCCACGTGAAGGAAAGCGCCGCGATGGGTCAGCCCCAGCATGCGTCCCGCTTCGATCAGGCTTGCCGCCTGGGTGGAAAACATGATCCGGGTGCTCAAGTAGACGTAGGGGTATAAAACAAAACCCAATAAAAAGACGGCCCCGGGCAGGCTGCGCAAGTCGGGAAGGCGGAAGTCGCGCGGGCTGTCGTAGCCCAGCACTGTGCGGATCGAGGTTTGCACGGGGCCTATGGGATGCAGGATGTCGAGGTAGGCGAACGCCACGATATAAGTGGGCACGGCCAAAGGAAGGAGCAGGGCCCAGGACAGGCTGCGGCTGGAGGGAAACGAATAGGCCGTTACCAGCCAGGCGGCCCCGGCGCCCAGAAGCGCGGCCAGCGCGCCGACGCCGGCCATCAGCAGCACCGTATTGCCCACGGCGGCGGGCAATACGTATTGCAGCAGATGCGACCAATGATCCAGCGAGCCCTGTGCCGCCAGCCAACACAGCGCGATGACCGGCGAGGCGACACATGCGGCGATGAGCAGGGCGCCGAAGCGCCAGCCGCCATCGCCGCTAATTGTCGAAGCCAACCTTGTCCACCAGTTGGCTGGCCTCTTTGCGATGCTTGGCGATTTCGGCCAAGGGCAGGGGGTCGACCACCAGCGGGCCGAAGCCGGCGACGACGGGATCCAGCTTCACGCCGGACCTGACCGGATACTCGTAGTTGGCGTTGGCATACAGGCTTTGGGCTTTCTCCGAGACCAGGTATTCCAGCAAGCTGACCGCTTCTGCTTTGTTCGGCGCGTGCCTGGCCACCGACGCTCCGGAAATATTGACGTGGGTTCCCTGGCCGCGCGCATGTTCGAAAACGGGGCGGACGACGTCGATGGCGTCGCCCCATTTGCGTGCGTCGGTGCCGGGCTTGGCGTTTTTCATGTGGCCGACGTAATAGGCGTTGGCGATGCCGATGTCGCAGATGCCGCCCAGAATGTCGCGCGCCACATCGCGGTCGCCGCCTGCCGCCTTGCGACCCAGGTTGGCCTTGACGCCGCGCAGCCAGGTTTCGGTCTGGGCGGCGCCGTTATGGGCGATCATGGCGGCGACCAGCGCTGTGTTGTAGGGGTGCTGGCCCGACCGGATGCATACTTTGCCCTTCCATTTGGGGTCGGCCAGGGACTCGTAGGTCAGGCCTTTGGCGTCGACGCCCTTGGCCACGTAGGCAACGCGGTCGCGCAGCGACAGGGCGAACCACTGGTGGTCGACGCCGCGCAGATTGGCGGGGATGACGCTTTCCAGCACCTTGGAGCCGACGGGCTGGGTAACGCCGCCCTGGACGAGATCGACGAGATTGCCGATATCGACCGTCATGAGGACGTCGGCGGGGGACTTCTCGCCTTCGGCCTTGACGCGCTCGAGCAGGCCGTCCTTGACGAAGACGGTATTGACCTTGATGCCGCTGTCGCTGGTGAATTGGTCCAGAATGGGCTGTATGAGCTTCGGCTCGCGGGTGGTGTACAGATTGACCTCGGCGGCGGCCGCCAGGGCGGACGAAAAAGCCAGGCCGGCCAGTATGAATGAACCAAGCAGGGGCGTAAGCGTTCGGACTGAGCGCATGGGGAACCTTTTGTGGAAAGTGAAGGGCAGAGCCGGAATAGGACTGCGGGAGCGGTTGCTTCGAAATAAAAGCTATATATCTAAATAAAAACAATTCTTATGTAGATATACAATAACCATATCAGACAATTTTGACGAAAACAACTTTACAAGGCAAAAAAGAGCGTGTACGCTGTATATCACTGAGCTTTGATTTGCACCTGCAGTAGGGTTTTTGTTCGAGTCAAAGTGAATTTCAGCGTAGAAGCAACGCGATTTGCCAAGAATATGTTTTAGTTTTATTTGATATGTTCGCACAAACTGTTGTTTTATGGGCAATATGCCAAATACGCTAAAATTGTTTCTTTGTAGATCCGACGGTTTATTCGGGCCTGGTGCAATTAGCACGTTTGCACTCTTTTTTGACTCAACCCGGCTTTTGATTCCAGGCTCTCCGCAGTCTGTTCAAACCCTGGGTTTTATATAGACATACAGCCATGGCAGCCTTCAATTCCGAGCAAGTTCTTAGTGTCCGCCACTGGAACGACACCCTGTTTTCCTTCACGACCACGCGCGACGCCGCGCTGCGTTTTCACAACGGCCACTTCGTCATGCTGGGTCTAGAGGTGGAAGGAAAGCCCCTTATGCGCGCCTACAGCATCGCCAGCGCCAACTACGAAGAAAACCTCGAGTTCCTGAGCATCAAGGTTCCCAATGGACCGCTTACTTCGCGGTTGCAGCATCTCAAAGTGGGCGACTCCGTGCTGGTCAGCAGAAAGCCGGTGGGCACTTTGGTCGTCGACGACCTCAAACCCGGCAAGCACCTTTATCTGTTCGCCACGGGCACCGGCCTGGCGCCTTTCATGAGCATCATCAAGGATCCGGACGTTTACGAGCGTTTCGAAAAAGTGGTTCTTATGCACGGCGTGCGGCATGTCAGCGAACTGGCCTATGCCGATTACATCCAGAACGAGCTGCCCGCCAACGAGTATTTCGGCGAAATGCTCAAGGACAAGCTTATTTACTACCCCACCGTAACGCGCGAGCCGTTCCGCAACCAGGGGCGCATCACCACTGTCGTCGAAAACGGCAAACTGTTCGAAGACATCGGCCTGCCGCCCCTCAACCCTGAAACCGACCGGGCCATGCTGTGCGGCAGCCCCGCCATGCTGACCGACATCTGCAATATGCTCGATGCCCGGGGCTTTGTGGTTTCGGCCGGCGTCGGCGAACCCGGCGACTACGTGATCGAGCGCGCGTTCGTCGAAAAATAAACCGTTCCTCATCGATTCGGCCCTCGCAAGGCCCGGGTTTGCCCTGGCGGAGATTCCTTCCGGACGGCGCAAATCCCGGCTTCGGGGGCTTTTAATTTTTGCTATAGATGTTTAAACTCTGATAGAAGTTATTATTTAATTATTTCAGAGAGTTATTCATGGCCAAGCAGATTGTTCACACGGATGCGGCGCCCGCCGCGGTCGGCCCCTATTCGCAGGCGGTCGTTGCGAATTCGGGAAAAACGGTTTATTTGTCGGGCCAGATCGGGCTTGAGCCAGGGACGGGCGAACTGGTTTCCGAGAACTTCGAAGGGCAGGTGCGGCAATCGTTCGCGAACATGCAGGCTGTCATCGAGGCGGCCGGCGGCACCCTGGACAGCATCGTCAAGCTCACGCTGTTCCTGACCGATCTCAGCAAGTTCGCCAGCGCCAATGCCATCATGGCCGACATCATCCCCCAGCCTTATCCGGCGCGTTCCACCATCGGCGTAGCCAGCCTGCCCAAGGGCGCGCAGTTCGAAGTCGAGGCGGTCATCGTCATTTAAGCACCAATAGCCCGGCACCCGCCACTTATCCATGGCAAACACGCAGCGCAAGCGCCAGGCCGCGGACACCGCCGCGACCGGCGGCGGCTCGGCAAGCTCGTTGCTGGAACGCAAACTGCAGCGGCTGGGCCTGACGGATCCCCAGAGCTGCATCGTGCACCTGCCCATACGCTACGAAGACGAAACCCGGATCGTGCCCATTGCCTCCCTCCGCCCCGGACAGCCGGCGCAAGTCGAGGTCGAGGTTCTGCGCAGCGAGGTTCTGTTCCGTCCGCGGCGGCAACTGTCCGCCCTGGTGGCCGACGGCAGCGGCGATCTGGTCTTGCGCTGGCTCAATTTTTATTCCAGCCAGGAAAAGCAACTGGCCGCCGGCAAGCGCCTGAGGGTCAGGGGCGAGGTTCGCAACGGCTTTCAGGGGCTCGAAATGGTGCACCCCAAGGTGAGTGCCGCGGGGGGGGATTTGCCCGTCGCCCTGACGCCGGTCTACCCCACCACCGACGGCCTTTCCCAGCCATCGATCAGGCGAGTCATCGACAAGGCCCTCGAAACCGCCAATCTCGACGACACCCTGGATGCCGCAATCCGCGAGCGCTACGGCCTGATTCCATTCGACGAAGCCATACGGGTGCTGCATCATCCGCCGGCCGACGTGTCGTACGACGATCTCATCGAACGCGGGCATCCCGCCTGGCGGCGCATCAAGTTCGACGAGCTCCTGGCCCAGCAGCTTTCACTGGCGCTGGCGCGGGCCGCCCGCCTCGAACAGCGGGCCGATCCTCTGGCAAAGACCGGCGGCCTGGTTCGATCCTTGCTCGATGCCTTGCCGTTCCAGCTTACGGCGGCGCAAAAGCGCGTCACGGCCGAGATCTCGCACGACCTGAAGCGCTCATTTCCCATGCACCGCTTATTGCAGGGCGACGTGGGCAGCGGCAAGACCGTCGTGGCGGCCTTGGCAGCGGCCCAGGCGATCGCCTCCGGAGCGCAGGTTGCCATCATGGCGCCAACCGAAATCCTGGCCGAGCAGCATTTCATGAAACTGGTCGACTGGCTTGCCCCCCTGGGAGTGCGGATAGCGTGGCTGACCGGCAGCCTGAGCATCAAGAAGCGCCGCGAAGCCACGGCAAGCATCGCCAGCGGCGAAGCGCAGCTGGTCATCGGCACCCAGGCGCTCATCCAGGACAAAGTGGATTTTGCGCGGCTGGGCCTGATCGTGCTCGACGAGCAGCATCGGTTCGGCGTCGGCCAGCGGCTGCAGTTGAGCCGCAAGGGCGAGGGCTCCGTCGGCCAGGCCGAGCTGATTCCCCACCAGTTGAACATGAGTGCGACACCCATACCGCGCACGCTGGCCATGACGTTTTTCGCCGACCTGGATGTGTCGGCCATCGACGAACTGCCGCCGGGGCGCAGCCCGGTCGTGACCAAGCTTGTCTCGGATGCGCGCAGAACGGAGGTCGTCGGCCACGTGCTCACCGAAATCCACGCAGGCAGGCAGGCTTATTGGGTATGTCCGCTGGTCGAAGAAAGCGAGGCGCTGCAATTGCAGACGGCCGTCGACACCCACGCCTGGCTGGCCGAGGCGCTGCCCGGCTTGCGCGTCGGCCTGGTTCATGGCCGCTTGAAGCCCGATGAAAAGGCGGCCGTCATGGGCGACTTCCGGGCGGGACGCCTGGACGTGCTGGTCGCGACCACCGTCATCGAAGTCGGGGTCGACGTGCCCAATGCCTCGCTGATGGTCATCGAGCACGCCGAGCGCTTCGGCCTGGCGCAATTGCATCAATTGCGCGGCAGGGTGGGGCGGGGCAGCGAACAATCGGTGTGCGTGCTGATGTACCAGGGGCCGCTTTCGCAAATTGCCCGTCAGCGTTTGCGGGCCATGTATGAAACGACCGATGGTTTTGAAATCGCCAGGCGCGACCTGGAGCTGCGCGGGCCCGGTGAATTCCTTGGCGTCCGGCAGTCGGGGGTTGCCCTGCTCAGGTTCGCGGATCTCGAAACGGATGCCTTGTTGCTGGAACAGGCCCAAACCCTGGCGGCCGAACTGCTGGGCGGCGGCTCCGATATTGCGCAACGGCATCTGGCGCGCTGGATGCGCGGCAAGCAGGACTTTCTTCGCACCTGACCGGTTTGCCCGCGCCTCCCGGCCTGCAAGGCGGGGAAACGCAGACAAGCGTTCATTGTATTTTTATGACTGGAATAGCATGACCCTGACCGAGCTTAAATACATCGTGGCTGTAGCCCGTGAACGCCACTTCGGGCGCGCCGCCGACGCTTGCTTCGTGAGCCAGCCAACCTTGTCGGTCGCCATCCGCAAGCTCGAGGACGAGCTGGGCGTGGTGCTGTTCGAGCGCGGAGGCGCCGAAGTGG
>JBEBXF010000112.1:0-8817 GCA_040391725.1 Eoetvoesiella caeni
CGCCCAGCCTGATGGCCGCGAGCTGGACATGCTGGCGGCGACCGGCGAACAGGCCAGCAGCGCCTTGCTGGCCATGGCCCTGATGGCTCAGGGAGTTCCCGCGCGCAGCTACACGGGCTGGCAAGTGCCCGTTACGACCGATTCGGCCTACACTAAGGCCCGCATCAAATCCATCGACGACGCGCGCATTCGCACCGACCTCGACCTGGGCCGCGTTGTCATCGTGACCGGCTTCCAGGGCATTGACGAAGACGGCAACATCACCACGCTGGGCCGTGGCGGCTCCGATACCTCGGCGGTTGCCGTGGCCACCGCCATGAAGGCGCACGAATGCCTTATCTACACTGACGTCGATGGCGTCTACACGACCGATCCGCGCGTCGTGCCGGAGGCCCGCCGCATGTCGGTGGTGTCGTTCGAGGAAATGCTCGAAATGGCTTCGCTGGGCTCGAAAGTCCTGCAAATCCGTTCCGTCGAGTTCGCCGGGAAATACCATGTGCCGGTACGCGTCCTGTCGTCGCTGACCGACCCCCTGATACCGCTCGAAGAGGAAATGGTGTCGGGTACTTTAATTACTTTCGAGGAAGATCAAAAAATGGAAGCCGCCGTCGTTTCGGGCATCGCCTTCAGCCGTGACGAAGCCAAAATCACGTTGCTCGCCGTTCCGGACAAGCCGGGCGTCGCCTTTTCGATCCTGGGGCCCGTCGCCGCCGCCAATATCGACGTCGACATGATCGTGCAGAACGTGTCCGTGGAAGGCACGACCGACTTCTCCTTCACCGTCAACCGCAACGATTTCGCCCGCACGCTCGATCTCCTGAAAAGCCAGGTGGGCCCGGCCGTCGGCGCCCGCGAAATCCGTTCCGACGAAAAGGTCTGCAAGGTCTCCATCGTGGGCATCGGCATGCGCAGCCACGTCGGCGTGGCCAGCCTGATGTTCCGCACGCTCAGCGAAGAGGGCATCAATATCCAGATGATCAGCACCAGCGAAATCAAGACGTCGGTGGTTCTGAACGACAAGTACATGGAACTGGCCGTGCGCGCCTTGCACAAGGCGTTCGGCCTGGATCAGGACCCCGCCGAGGCGGCCAAGGCCTGAGCTGCAGCGTAAACCGCTCTTTGTGCGCAATATTCTTGTGCTAGAATAGCGGACTTGTTCGGAGACGTGGCCGAGAGGTTGAAGGTACTCCCCTGCTAAGGGAGCATGCGGCTTATACCCGCATCGAGGGTTCGAATCCCTCCGTCTCCGCCAAATGAATCAAGCCCTTGACCTTTCAAGGGCTTTTTTCATTTCTGGTTTCGGCCTATACCTTATGTCGCGGTATGTCGCAGTATTGCAAAATGTAGATTTCCTGCATTACACTTCCGTATCCCTGAAGCCGCGCCATTATTGGTTATTCGGCAGCGGCGGGCCTTGCAGCACATATCCGCGCCTTCAGCGCGCGCCATCGACTCCATGTAGGAGATCTATCGTTGACCAACGAGACTGACAGCCGGCCACGGCGTCATGCAGCCGGGCAAGGCGCAGTGGCACACGCACGTGTGCTGGTGGTTGACGACGTGCCTGAAAACCGCGACCTTCTGGTACGCAGGCTGGCCCGGCTGGGCGTTACCCAGACCGACGAAGCCGTGAACGGGCAGCAGGCGCTGGAAAAACTCGACGCGGGGCACTTCGACCTGGTTTTGCTGGATATCATGATGCCCGTTATGACAGGCTACGAGGTCTTGCAGCGGCTCAATGCACAAGGCCGCATACAGGATCTTCCGGTTATCGTCATCTCGGCGCTCAGCGAGGTCGACGACATCGCGAACTGCATCGAGGAAGGCGCCGAGGATTTCCTGCTCAAGCCTTTCAACAGCACGCTGCTGCGCGCGCGCATCCTTTCCAGCCTCGAAAAGAAATTCCTGCGCGACCATACGCGCCAGGAGCTGCAACGCAAGCAGGCGGAACTGGCGGTCGCCCGCACCTTGCAACTGGCCCTGGCGCCGCCGCCGGCAAGCCGGGAAACCGCCTTCGGCGCATTGTCCATCGACCTGGTGCTGGATCCGGCCAAGGAAGTGGGGGGTGACCTGGTGGATCACTTCGCCCTCGGGGAACACCTGCACGTCCTGATACTCGGCGACGTGTCTGACAAAGGGGCCGGCGCGGCGCTGGTCATGGCGCGCACCTGCGCCTTGTTCCGCGGCTTGGCGGGGCGCCACGATGCGCAGCAGTTGTTCAGCTCGCCCGAGCTTGCCATGGCCGAGGTCAATGAGGTGCTCGCCTTCAACAACCCCAGTTGCATCTTCGTGACGCTGATGCTGGCCACATTGGATACGTCCACAGGGCGGCTGTGCTATGTGCGTGCCGGTCATGTGCCGTCCTTCCTGCGCCATGCCGACGGCAGCCTGCAAAGGCTGGAGCATGCCGGGGGCCTGCCTTTCGGCGTGCTCGAAGGCGCAGTTTACGCCAGCGACAGCATCGTCCTGCAACCTGGAGACTGCTTGTTGTCGCTGACCGACGGCGTCACCGAGGCCGTTGCGGACGACGGCACGGAAACGCCCACGGTGGCGGGGCTGCTGGCAACGGTGCGGGAGTTCGAAGGGGGGGCGCCGCCTTCCGACGATGTGGCGATCATGCTGGTGCAGTGGGCCCGGCCGGCCGAGGTGCCGCAATCCGGGCAAATACAATGGGAATACTCGTTCGACCCCGTTCCGCAGGCGGTGTCCGAGCTGGTCGATCAATTATTGGAGCGACTGCCTGAGCACGGCGTCGAAGCGCGGGTGGCGCACCATGTGGCGTTGGCGCTGGACGAGCTCCTGACCAACCTCAGCAGCCACGCCGGCGCGGATCATTGCCGCGTCGAGGTGACGATCGCTCCCGACCGCGTGTCGCTGGTCATCGAAGACCAGGCGCGGCCCTTCGACCCGCGCGAGCTTGAGTCGCCCGACACCACCGCCGGCGTGGAAGAGCGGCCCATCGGCGGGCTGGGCGTTTACTTGACACTGAGCCTCGCCCAGGGCTTCGATTATCGCAGTGAGGAAGGGCGTAACCTGACCATGCTATGGTTTGCGCGGGCCTCGTCCCATTCCTCTGAAAATACGGTTACAGACGATAGGTGAACAACATGGAATTGCAGGAAGAGAAAGTACAGGAAGTCATGGTGCTTGCACCGAAAGGGAGGCTGGACAGCGCCACCAGTCCCTTGCTGGGCGGGCGGCTGGAGGTGCTGGCCGCCGTGCCGCAGGCCAGGCTCATACTCGATCTGGCCTGGGTGGATTTCGTTTCCAGCGCCGGCCTGCGCGTGATTCTGGCCGCCGCCAAGCAGCTTCGCAGCGCAAGCGGCCGGCTGGTGGTGTGTTCGGTGCAGCCGCCGGTGCAAGAGGTGCTCGACATTTCGGGTTTCACCGCGCTATTGACGATCCGCGCCGGCCGTGACGACGCGCTGGGGGAACTGGCGTCATGAACGACGGAGCCTCGGGGGCCGCCGGCACCTATGCCACCAACGAACAGGCGCGCGAGCTGCTCGAGGTGGCGCCGATATCGGTGGTGATCCTCACCGAAGACGGCAAGTATCTGTACCGCAATCCGGCCCACGACGCTATTTACCGCTACGATCCCGACCGCATGCCGAGCCGGAGCACCGAGATGTGGGTGGATCCGTCGGAGCGTGCGCGGCTGCTGGAAATCTTCCGGCGCACCGGCGAGATGCGCGATGCGGAGGTGCAGCACCGCCGCGCCAATGGCGAGGCGTTCTGGGGCCTCATGACCTGGCAGCGGCTGGTCTATGACGGCCAGCCGGCGCTGGCGGGCTGGATCTACGAGATCACCGAGCGCAAGCTGGCCGAACAGGCCATGGAACAGGCGCGCATTGCGGCGGAGCAGGCCAACCAGATCAAGTCGGAGTTCCTGGCCAACATGAGCCACGAGCTGCGTACGCCGCTGAACGCCATCATCGGCTATGCACAGATATTGCAGGAAGACGCCGAGGACGACGAGCAGGATCAGTTCATTCCCGACCTGCGCAAAATAGAAAGCGCCGGCAAGCATCTGCTGGGCCTGATCAACGGCATCCTGGATCTGTCCAAGATCGAGGCTGGACGCATGGAAATCTACCTGGAGCCCATGGACGTGGCCGGCCTGGCCGAGGAAGTGCGCACGCTGACGGCGCCCCTGGCCAAGAGCAACGAAAATGTGGTGGAGGTCGACGTGGCCGCCGACGTGGGCACCATGCAGACCGACATCACCAAGCTGAAGCAGTCGCTGTTGAACCTGGTCAGCAACGCCTGCAAATTTACCAAGCAGGGGCGGGTGTCGCTGCAAGTGGACACCACCGATATCGAAGGCCGGCCCGCGGTGCGTTTCCGGGTGAGCGACACGGGCATAGGCATGACGCCCGAGCAGCAGGCCAAGCTGTTCCAGCCTTTTACCCAGGCCGATTCGTCCACCACGCGCCAGTATGGCGGAACGGGGCTGGGCCTGGCTATTACCAAGCGGTTGTGCGAACTGCTGGGCGGAAGCGTAACGGTGTCGTCCGCCAGCGGCGAAGGCAGCTGCTTTACCATCCTGCTGCCGCGCCAGGCCAGCCCGGAGCCGATTCAGGCGCCAGCGGCCGCTCCGCATGGCCCCAGCGGCGCTCCCACCTTGCTGCTGATCGACGACGATCCTCAGGTGCACGACGTGATGGGCGCCATGCTCAGCCGCGACGGCTATCGGGTGGAGCACGTGTCCGGCGGGCCGGGCGCGGTGGATGCGGTGCGGCGCGTGAAGCCGCTGGCCATTCTGCTGGACGTCATGATGCCGCAGGTGGACGGCTGGTCGGTGCTGAGCACGCTGAAGGGCGATCCGGAATTGGCGGACATCCCGGTAATCATCGTTTCCATGCTGGATGACCGGCCATTGGGGCTGTCGTTGGGCGCGGCCGAGTTCCTGACCAAGCCCATAGACCGTGCCACGCTGGCCGCGACCGTCCGGCGTTTCACCGGCCTGGTCAAGCCCGAGGCCGAGGAGGGCAAGCGCTGATGAGCCGCATCCTGTTGGTGGAAGACAACCCCGAGAACCGCGACATGCTGTCGCGGCGCCTGCTCAAACGGGGATTCGAGCTGGTCTATGCCGAGGACGGCGCGCAGGCCGTCGAGTCCGCGCGCAACGAACACCCCGATCTCATCCTCATGGATCTGAACCTGCCGGTCATGGATGGCTGGGAGGCGACCCGCCGCATCAAGGCTGATCCGGCCACCGCGGCGATACCCGTCATTGCGCTGACAGCCCATGCCATGGCGGGCGATAGCAAGGCCGCGCTGGCGGCGGGCTGCAACGACTACGACACCAAGCCGGTGGATCTGCCGCGTTTGCTGGAAAAAATGCGGCCGCTGCTACCGGACGGCTTGCCGGAGTCCCGGCGGCCGCGCGACGGGGCGTGACGCAGGCGGACGGTTCCGATCAAGCCATGGTGCTGGCGGACGGTGGAATCCCGCTTCCGCTTGCCCTGCGGCTGGAGACGGGCGCCGTCCAGCTCGAAGCCCAAGGCTGCGACGTGCCCTCGGGGGCATGCCGTGTATGGCTGCTGCCGCTGGCCGCCGACGACAAGATTTCAGATGCCCTGCTGCCGCTGCTCGCTGACGACGAGCGCGCCAAAGCAAATGCGTATCGCGCGCCCTCAGCGCGCCGTCGGTTCGTGCAGGTTCGCGGCGCGCTGAGGCTGCTGCTGGGGCGCTGCCTGCACGTGTCCGCGGCAAGCATAAGTTTCGACTACGGAGAATTCGGCAAGCCGATGCTGGCGCAAGGCGGCGCCTGGCATTTCAATGTGGCGCATTCCGGCGGCTACGCCTTGCTGGCGGTTGCCAATGGCCCGGAGGTGGGCGTCGACATCGAGCAGCACCGTGATCTGCCCGATCTGGAGGATCTGGCGCGCACGGTATTGTCGCCATCGGAGGCGGTAGCGTGGCACGGACTGCCCATGGACGAGCGTGTGCCGGGCTTTTTTGCCGCGTGGGCTGGCAAGGAAGCCGTGGCCAAGGCAACAGGGCAAGGACTGGGACTGGGGCTGGAACGATTGGACGTCGGGGTTGGAAACTGGAATACGCAGTCCTCTCCGCGGTTGGTGCGGGACGGCGCATCGGCGGCGTGCCTGCTTTTCATGTTGCCGGCGCCGGCGGGATATGCCGCCGCCCTGGCCGCGCGCGCCGCGCCGGGCTGACCGCCCAGGCGGCTATCAATGCCGCCAGGCGCCAATCACGGCTGGCCGTCGGGCGCGAGAATGCCGGCAATGGCCTGGGCGACGGCCGGCGCCGTGCCGGGGGCGAGGATGGTGACGTGATCACCCACGACGGCATGCGTGTCGATCGACGCATGGGTAAAGGCCTTCCAGCCCAGGTCTTCCATCTCCAGCCGGCGGTTCTCGTGCTCTCCGAGGTCGGAGGCCTTGGGTGCGGCGGCGCGAATCACCGCCAGCGGCAGCTTCTGTTCGGGGACGGGAACCGGCGCGTAGTCCAGGTAGGCGCGATACTGCGCCAGGCTGCTGCGGTGCGCCCGCTCCAGCCATGCCGCGCTGGCGGCCGGCGGCAGCAGGCGTGCGGCATGCAGCCGCTGCGTCGCTATCGCGTAGCGCTCCGTGGCCGGCACAGTCATCAATTCGTCGAAGCCGAGCACCGGTTCGATGTTCTGAAAGCGCGCCCGCACCTCGGCCATGCGGACGAGCCATTGGGCATGGGCGCGATCGGGATCGGGGTCGAGGATCGAAACCCGTTCGAGCGGGGCGGGCGTGTCGATGATGACCACGCGTTCGGGCGGTGTGCCGCGGGCATGCAGCTGGCGCGCCATTTCGAAGGCGATCAGGCCGCCCAGGGAATAGCCGCCTATCCATCGCGGCCGCGCCATGCCGCGCTCGGCCAGCGCCTGCAAGTTGGCCTGTGCCATGGCTTCTATGCTGGACAGGGGTTCTTGTCCCGGCTCCAGCCCCTCGGCCTGGATCGCCCAGAAGGGAATCGCGGCGGGCATGGCCTGGGCCAGGTCGAGGAATACGCTGACGTCCCCGGCCACCGGATGCACGCATATGAAGGGTTCCGGCTGTTGTCCATGCCGTGCCGGCGCGCCTGTTCCGCTCATGGGCACAATAGGCGTCCAGCGCTGTCCGGACTCGATGGCCTGGGCGAGCGCGGCGACTGAACGATGTTCCAGCAGCAGGGAAATGGGTACCGGGCGGCCCAATGATTGTTCCAGCTTTGCGGCGAGGCGCAGCAGATCCAGGGAATTCACGCCCAGGCGCCAGAAGTCGGCATCCAGGTCCATGGTGCAAGCGGAGCCGTCCTGGGAGATATCGGCCAGGGCGCCGGCGATGGCGGCTTCCAGCGTGCTGCGCGGCCGGGTGGCGAACCGAAGGGGCGAGGCGGGCAGGGGATCCGGGCCCGCGGCGGGTTCGCGCGGCGTGGGACGCGGCAGATCGGCGATGCGGCCTTGCGCGGCTTCGGGCAAGGCGCGCAGTATGCCGGCCAGCGCCTGCAGCACGGCATCGCCGTCTTCCAGCGCACGATGGTCGTCCGGCTGCACCAGGGACAGGGCGATTGAATCGCCAGGCATGGCGATGAACGTAAGGTCGTACGCAGTTTTCAGGCGGGAATGGACGCTTTCGACCATAAGGCCCTCGGCGCCATCCCAGGCACTGGTGCCGGACATCAGGTTCTCCACCACCACCAGGGTGTCGAACAGCGCGCCGCTGCGCATTCCCGAGGAGGCCGCGACCGCCGTCGGCGAGAGATGCGCGTGGTCCTGCAGCTCGCCCAATTGCGTTTGCATCGCCGTCAGGCGTTCGGCGGGGCTATCGTGCGCCTCCAGGCGCAGGCGCACGGGCAGATTGTTGATGAACAGGCCGATGATCCGGTCGACTTCCGGCAACCCGGCGGGGCGTCCCGAGACGGTGGTGCCGAACACCACGTCGCCGCGTCCCAGCCGCGCGCTCAGCCAGACGCCCCAGGCGAAATGCAGGATGGCGGCAAGCGTCAGGCCGCGTCGCCGCGCGAAGGCGGTCAAGGCCCGGCTGCTTGCGCGATCCAGCGTGTGGCGCGCTGTCTTGAAGGCCGTGGCGGGGCCGCTGGACGGCGCAAACAAGCGGCGTTGGAATGGCAACTTGCTCAGCAGCTCGGCGAAGTAGCGTTGGCTGCGGGTCTGATCCGCCTGCGCCAGCCAGGCAATGTAGGCGCGATACGGCACCGGCTCGTCGAACAAGGGCGGGCGGCCGCGATAGGTCTGGTAGGCGGCCCGCACTTCGCGTTCCAGCCGCGACAAGCACCAGCCGTCCACCAGCAGGTGATGGAAGCTGGAGACGAAGTAGGCTTCGTCCGGCGCCACCTGGATGAGGGTGAGCCGCAGCAGCGGCGCATGTTCCAGGTCGAAGCCGCGGGCGCGGTCGTCGGCCAGGAAGGCTTCCAGGCGGGCGGGGTCGAAAGCCGGCCACGTCTCGGTCGTGAAAGGCAGGGACACGTTGCGGTGCACGGCCTGCAGCGGCCGTGCCAGGCCGCGCCAGTGAAACGAGGTGCGCAATACGTCGTGCCGCTCGAGCACCGTCGTCCAGGCATGACGGAATGCGTCGTGGTCGAGCTGGCCCCGGATGCGCACGCAGCTTTGCTCGAAGTTGACGAGCGAACCCGTTGCGGCGAGCGTGTGCACCAGCATGGCTTCCTGCATCGGGGACAGGGGATAGATGTCCAGGATGTCGGGCGCGGCGTCGATGATGTGGTCGAGCTCGGGCTTGGACAGGCCGGCCAGGGGAAAGTCCGCCGGAGTGTGCAGCGCGCGCGCGCCTTCGCCGGGCAGGCCGGCTATGGTGCGCAAGGCCTGCG